>NZ_DAMANB010000023.1:0-63653 GCF_032073645.1 Myroides sp. | reverse complement strand
CATAGCACAAAGATATTATTTTACACTTTCCTCCCCAACTTTTAACGTTGATCCATTACTTGCACTTTCCTTGGAGTTTCCTAGCCTAGAAAGGTGTTTTCTCGAAGGAATGTGCTAGAACACCCCTAGCATTCCTCTAGCATCTTATTTATACACTCCATAATTAAATAGGAGACACCCATTACACTTTCTATATTCTCTAATCTATAGGCATAAAAAAAGCGATAATAGAGACACAACCTATTATCGCTTTTGTTTATACTATAATTACCTATAAAGTAATCTTCTTACCTTCTCTCATTACTTCTAACTTCGGTTGCCCTTTGTGCTGTTGAAGATACTTTCTATAGTGACATAACTTCTCCATAGGAATACCATCTATCGATAGCACTACGTCTCCTAATCGCACTACATTCTCACGCTCATGAATAGCAGCCACCATATATTGCCCATCTATATAAGCAATACCGTATCCTATCTTCTCTAAATTAGAGACTACATTACTTTCCTTTACCTTTTTAAGATAAACTAGATTTAAAGAAGGTAAATAATACAAATGAAACTGTTTTATAAACTCCACTCCCATCTGATAGGTATTGTCATTCATATTAAATGTAACCTCTTCATTATTTAAGGCTATTTTTCCCAATTTAATCTTAGCTTCTTGCGTGATCAGTGTACGATTCACTATTTCATTCATACCGAAGGCTCCTATACTCCCTACACTGATGTACGAATTAAACTTTAAGGTTCTCAAGTAAGCGATCACACCTCTATCTGCTGTCATAGTTAGGTATCCATTATCTCCTGTATCCAATAAGAACAGTCTTTTCACACTACCACCCATTTCTACTGGAACCATAATTCTACTTTTTTGCTCCGTAGGATAAGCATCAACAGGAATAAAATCATTAGTCAATATAGTATTCACTAGCTCTGGTGACAAATCATGTAATACAATTTCCTTTTTAATAGGATCTATTTCTAATATTTTATCCTTATAGATAACATTCCCTAGGATACCATCGATTTTATAACAACTAAAGATAGGATCATTAACCATCGGAAAGCTTTCAAAGTCAGTAAATGGCAAATGGTAAAAAGTATGATTTCCTACCTTTAGACTATCTACATATATGGTCTGAACTGCTTGTACAACATTATTAACATCGACTGCTGCTACATGTTCTCCATGATAGAATTCTGAAAGCAAACTGCTTCTAATAGACAATCCATCCCACCCTGTGTCAAATAAGAACTTCATCGGCTTATCATTAACCTTTAAATCTACGAGCATCCAACCAGACTCATCGTCATAAGGCAAACGAATAGTCTGTGCATAGCCCACTATAGACACTAAAAAGAAGAATAAAATCAGTTTTAAAGCTTTCATATAATATAAATTGATTAATACCCTAAGTTAGATATTTTATCAATTCCTTTTCGATAATTATGATTAATGCGTATGCTTTTTAACAAACAAAGCTAACTAGATACAAATACAACTCACAAAAGTTTCCTATTCCTTAAGATGTCTATTGACCTAATTAAACTAATGACTACAATACCCTAATTTCGCCAACACACACATCTTCCTTTTATTCAAACACTTACACAACCAATATATCTTATATAAACTCATTATGAATAAGCATCAACTATACTTATCAAATGAAATTAAACTTATTTTTGCGGCATGAGTAGAAAAAGAACAGAAAGAATCGTATTCGAAAACGTAGAAGTCCTTGATGCAGGTGCAAAAGGCGTTTCGGTAGCTAAAGCTCCAGATGGGAAAGTAATCTTTATTCCTAACGTAGTTCCGGGAGATGTGGTAGATGTGCAGACTTTCAAAAAACGCAAAGCGTATTATGAAGGGAAAGCTGTGAAATTCCACAAATTTTCTGAACATAGAATAGAGCCAGTATGTGAACACTTCGGAGCTTGTGGTGGATGTAAATGGCAAAACATGAACTATGCACAACAGTTATTCTATAAAAATCAGGAGGTTTTTAATAACTTAAAGCGCATAGGTAAAATTGAATTACCTGAGTTCGAACCTATCTTAGGGTCTGAAGAAACATTGTTCTACAGAAACAAGATGGAGTTCTCTTTCTCTAATGCTCGCTGGTTAACACCAGAAGAAGTAGCAAGTGGAGAAGAAATGGGTAAAGAAAATGCATTAGGATTCCACATCCCTAAAATGTGGGACAAGATCTTAGACATCAAAAAATGTCACTTACAACAAGATCCTTCTAATGAAATCAGAAATGAAATCAGAAGATTCGCTAATGAGCATAATTTAGCTTTCTTTAACCCACGTGAGCAAGAAGGTTTATTGCGTACATTGATGATCAGAACTGCTTCTACAGGTGAAGTAATGGTGATGATTCAATTCTTCTATGACAACAAAGAAGAGCGCGAGTTATTATTAGACTTCTTAGCAGAGCGCTTCCCTATGATTACATCATTACAGTATGTAGTCAATGGTAAAGCGAATGATACTATCTATGATCAAGATGTAGTGCTTTATAAAGGACGTGATTATATCTTAGAAGAAATGGAAGGACTTAAATTTAGCATTAATGCTAAGTCATTCTACCAAACTAATTCTGAGCAAGCATACGAACTATACAAAATCACAAGAGACTATGCAGGTCTTACAGGTAACGAATTAGTATATGACTTATACACAGGTACAGGTACTATCGCTCAGTTCGTTTCTAAAAAGGCAGGTAAAGTAGTCGGTGTTGAAGCTGTACCAGAAGCAATAGAAGATGCTAAACTGAATGCTGAACGCAATAATATTACGAACTGTGACTTCTTTGTAGGAGATATGAAGAATGTATTTAACGATGAGTTCATAGCGACACATGGACATCCAGACGTTATCATTACTGATCCTCCTCGTGATGGAATGCATAAAGATGTAGTAGAAATGCTATTAAAAGTAGGTGCAAAACGCATCGTATACGTAAGCTGTAACTCTGCTACACAAGCACGTGACTTAGCTCTTATGGATCACAAATATAAAGTGATCAAAGTACGTCCTGTGGATATGTTCCCTCAGACGCATCACGTAGAAAACGTAGTTCTATTAGAACTGAGATAACAAATAATAAACTAACAACAAAAGGCAATCATCTTGGTTGCCTTTTATCTTATAAAACGATAACGATGAACCAAGATAATAATATTCCTGCCGAAGCTTTAAAGAATCTTGTAGGAGATATCGGCTTCTGTCTAGTGTCTGCTAAAATCATGATCGAAGGCGAGAAAGTAGACTATATGTACCGAGAAGAACCAAACTCTGATACTGATAGTGGATGGAGATTCTTAAGCAATACAGAAGATGAAGCATACTTAGATAATCCTGAGAATACAGATATCTATAGTGTGAATGCTGTAGCTCATAATGACAAAGCTATTATCCCTTATCTAAACGCGCCTGTAGGAAGTGAACTAGGTCGTGTAGAAGGAACAGATGAGTTCGAAGTGTTAGATTAATTTCTATACAATATGTATACAGAAATAGCTATCTCCATGAGGTAGTTATTTTTTATTTACTACTAATCGAAAACTAACTTACCCCAAAACACACAATAGAGGTATAAACAAAAAGGTTTATACAAGCTAAAGATGAGTTACTGATACAGCTACTATAACATAATTATAGAACAAATGAAAGAACGAAGCAGTAGAATTGCTTTGTAACGTTTAGCTAGCTAATACATATTTCGGATTAAAATCCTTTTATAAACGATAAGAGAGAGGCTAGCCTCTCTCTTATCGTTTATCTATTTTAGAATCACAGTCAGACCTTTTGGCCCATGTGCTCCTACTACTAAAGCTTGTTCAATATCTGCAGTCTTAGAAGGTCCTGATATATACACTCCAAAACCTTTCTCACTAGGTGTAATCAGTTTATATCCTTCATGCATATTATTCACTAATTTAGAACGATCTAAGACAATAACTAAATACTGTGTGATGAAGTATAGAGCTTTGTGCTTAAGTTGCTGTGGAAGCCATATACACCCATTCTCACATACCCCAAAGGCTCCTTCTACAATAGCTAAATCCACATTATTTAAATCATTAGGGCTTTCTACACTATCAGGATCTAAAGTTGTCAAGTGAATACCTTTTACCACTGAAGCAATTTCTTTTGCCTCTGGATAAAGAGCGCGAATCACTTCATTGATATCTTCACCCTCTTTTAAGATTATAGCATCACCTCCAACTGCTTTAGACACTTCTATGAATTGAGTTAATTTATCGTCAAACTCAATTGCAGACAGATTCATTTGCGGTTTGTCAAAGACCTGTTTTGTATTGCGTCTTATATTATTTAATATTTGATCTCTACTACTCATAACTCCCCTATTGTTTCTTTACTTTTCCTTTTTTCCACATTTCTGTAAACGACTCTTTTGCAAAATTCGGTAGGTTACGCCCGTCTTCCCATTCTTTTAACCCAAAAGTCAGAGAACGCGGTGCATATTTTGCCAATGAACTAAACTTCAAACTCGTTCTAAACAAAGCAGGATGAGTAAATAAAAATTGCATTCCTGTTGATATTAGTTTTTTAGATGAATTAGCCTTGCCTAAAGAATCTAAATCTTGACGCCATTTATAGATTTGATCAGCTAAGTCTATTTTCACTGGACATACATTATTACAAGAATAACATAGAGAACAAGCAGATAGATTCTCACTGTGTTTAACAGGATCCTTAAGCATTCCTAAGTTAATTCCTATTGGCCCAGGGATAAAGTAAGTATAAGAATATCCTCCACTACGTCTGTACACAGGGCAAGTATTCATACATGCTCCACAGCGAATACAATTAAGAGATTTGATATGTTCTTCATTGCTCAATATTTCACTTCTTCCATTATCGACTAAGATGATGTGAAACTCCCCTCCTTCGATTGGTTTTCTAAAATGAGAAGTATACGTAGTAGTTGGTTGTCCTGTTGCAGAGCGGGCTAATAATCTAGTAAACACACTTAAACTCTCATAATCTGGTATTAGTTTCTCTAACCCCATAGAGGCAATGTGTAGTTTAGACAATGAAGTTCCCATATCGGCATTTCCTTCATTGGTACAAACAACAATCTCTCCTGTGGCTGCTATACCGAAGTTCACTCCTGTAATTGCTGCATCAGCAGTAAGAAAATCATTGCGCAAAGAAGCTCTTGCTGCCCGAGTAAGATAAGTTGGATCACTATTGCCTTTCTCTGTATTTAGTTTTTCGGCAAATAAATCTCCTACTTCTTCTCTCTTCATGTGGATAGCAGGAAGTACGATATGTGAAGGCGCAGTCCCATTTAACTGTAAGATACGCTCTCCTAAATCACTTTCTACAACATCAATACCCTTGGTCTCTAAGTAATGATTAAGATCACATTCTTCTGTCAGCATAGACTTGCTTTTTACTACTTTTTTTGCATTGTGCTTATTTAAGATCTCTGCCATGATAGCATTGTGCTCTTCTGCATCTTTAGCCCAGTGTACTATCACTCCATTAGCTATAGCATTTGCTTCAAACTGCTCAAGGTACATCGCTAGATTACTAACGCTATGTAGTTTTATCTTCTCACCCATTGCTCTAAGGTCTTCCCACTCAGGAAGCGTCTTAGACATTCTATCTCTTTTCTCTCTTACAAACCACAGTGCATTATCATGCCAAGTAGCTTTCTCTTTATTCTGCTGAAACGCGTCAGCATTCTGTGCATGTTTTGTACTACTCATAATTATAAACCTGAAGCTAGAATTTCTACAACATGAATCATCTTGATAGGCATCTTATTCTTATCTATGATCCCTCCCATATGCATTAGACATGAACTATCTGGTCCTGTTATATACTCTGCACCAGTAGCCACATGACAACTCACCTTATCATTCCCCATTCGGATAGAAATAGCTGGTTCTTCTATAGAAAACATCCCTCCAAAGCCACAACACTCATCTACTCGAGTAGGCTCTACTACTTCTACACCTTCTACAAGACTAAGCAAGGCTTTTACCTTAGAATAAGGTTTTATATTTAATTCACTAGCTGCTCCTAGCTTTAATTCTCTTAATCCATGGCAACTGTTGTGAAGGCTTACTTTATGAGGAAACTTACCTGGCAATTTGTCAATCTTCAGGATATCGTGTAAGAATTCACAGATATCATACACCTTACCACTTACTTTACTCGTACAGCCTTCCTTCTCCATTAATCTCGGGTAAGTATCTTTTACAAACCCAACACAACTACCCGAAGGAGCAACTATATAGTCAAACTCTTCAAATAAATTATTAAACTGCTTCGCTAAAGGCAAAGCTTTATTCTCGAAACCTGCGTTAGCCATAGGTTGACCGCAACAAGTCTGATCTACGGGGTAATCTACTTCTACCCCAAAATGTGTCAATATTTTATAACTTGCTAATGCCGCCTCAGGATAAACTGCGTTCACATAGCAAGGAATAAACAACCCAACTCTCATATATCTATCTATTTAATTCTTAACTTCCAATATATACTATCAAGCCTGCTATTAAAATATATAACAATGCAAAACCGACAGCTTTTTTAAGGATAATACCTTCTTTACCTTGTTCTCCACAAGCTGTTGTAGCTACAGCAATACTCTGTGGAGAAATAATCTTTCCTCCTGTAGCACCTGTTGTATTCGCTGCTGCCAACCAACCTTTATCTGCTCCAATCTTATCTGCAACTGTAGCTTGTAACTTCCCGAATAAAATATTAGAGGATGTATCACTACCTGTTAAGAATGTTCCTAAGGCTCCTATCGCTGGAGCAAAGAAAGGATAGAACGTCCCTGTAGTCGTCGCTAAGGCTAATCCTAGAACTGTAATCATACCTGAGAAGTCCATTAACGTAGACAAAGCGATTAAGCAACATACTGTAATAACCGTCTTTTTTAATTGTACTGCAGTTTTACCTAATAAAGCAAACAAACCACTTAGAGAAACTCCTTGAATCAATCCTCCTACTAATGAGCTTATAAAAATTAACACGCCTGTATCTGTCAACCAATATATTGCCACACTGCGAATACCTCCTGCGATAGAAAAGGAAAAATTCGTTTGGAATATTTCCAAATTAGATTTCATCATCGTTGCAAAAGGAAACAGAGGACTAGTCAATAAAACGAGTAATAAGATCAGTCCATATACACTCCATGCCTGAAAGATACTTAGAAGGCTAAAGCTCTGCTTCTCTATTTTATCTTCTTTCTTTGCCGTGATTTTTCCAAATAGGATAATAGTAATCACTGAGGCAATACTTCCTAAAATAGCAGGAGTCTCTGCTCCTATATATACCGCTGCATAATACTGAACAGCTAAGGTAACACCTCCTACCAGAAGACTTAAAATAATGTTCTTTGGGATAGCTTTTACAGATTTATCTGCTAATGTTACAATTAAAAAAGGAACTAAAAACATCAATACTGCTAACTGCCAAACTACATGAGCACTAATCGTAGTAATCTGCTCTACCATCTCTACTTCTCTAGCCAAAACAATAACCGGAATACCAACTGCTCCAAAGGCTGTAGGCACACTATTAGCAATCAAACTAACAACGGCTGAGAACATGGGCTTAAAACCTAAACTAATCAAAATAGCTGCAGGAATAGCTACTGCTGTACCAAAACCTGCCATTCCTTCTAACAGTCCCCCAAATCCCCAAGTCAGTAGTAATACTTGAATAGATTTATCTGTTGAAATAGCCGAGAACTGTTGTTTAATAATCTCTATTTTCTGAGACTCTACTTGTACATTATAACTATAAATAGCCATTAAGATAATAATCAAGATAGGAAAAATAGCTTTCACTATCCCATATACTACTGATAAAGAAGTATCTATCAAAGAGAGATTAAAACCAAATAACGCTATTAATGCTGTAACAACTAAAGTAATACTGGCACTTTTCTCACCTGGTAACTTTAAAAAACCTAATAATACAATTAACAATATAACAGGGGTAACTGCTAATATTACCTGCAAACCTGAAACAGTTTCTAACATTTTACTTAATCTTTACTTATCTTAGAACTTTAAATATAAGGCGTCATTTACAATTACTATGTTAATTACAGTCATAAAAATACAACAAACGCCACTATTTAGAATCTTTAAAGCAAAAACGAATCATTTTCTCCACATTTATTCTAAAACATTTATACTCTAAAAGTATAGAAGTTCACTTCGAACTTTTTTAAAGAGTTCTGAATTAGTTTTAGTATTTTTGACAACTTATATACAGAGATAAAAAATCTATATGAAAAAACTAATATTGGCAGCAGTATTTCTAAGCTTAGGAAGTTTTATTTTTAGCGCTTGTGAGAAAGATGATATTTGTGGTGCGGATGAGCCTACTACGCCTAACTTTCTAATTGAATTCTACAATTTTGAGGATCAAGGAATCGCTAAGAATGACTTAGTTGAAGCTTTTGTTGCGGGTAGAGAAAAAGATGTTATCAAAAGCAAAGCAAACAAATTACTAATACCGCTTCGCTTAGATAATCAAGAATCTGAATGGATACTTAAATCAATAAGAAGAACTCAGAATCAGACAGACACACTTTATGATACATTGACTTTTAAATATAAAATCAATACCAAGTATCTTAATAAAGCCTGTGGATATGTATCTACATTCTCCTTAAATCAAGATGGTACTTTTCCTATGTTAAACGGAGAATCTCAACAAACGAGTGGTAACTGGATTAAATATTATACAACTGAAACAAATGAAATTCAAGATAGCAAACAAGCACACTTCAAGATTTATTATTAATTGTGGTTTACTACTATTAGCTTTCTCTTCATTTGCACAAGAGAATAATCCTACAGAACTAAAGACTCCTGCTCCACTTACTGATGCTGCAGAAGAATCACCTCATTACTACCCACAGAGATATGGACTGCGTGTAGGGGTTGATTTATTTAGAATCACGCGTTCATTCTATGACAATACTTATCAAGGTTTTGAAGTAGTTGGGGATTATCGTCTTACTAAAAATTGGTATGCAGCAGCAGAGATAGGTCATGATAAAATGGATAGAGACGAAAGTAGTTATGGCTTTACAACCAATGGTAACTACATTCGCATAGGAGGTAACTATAACCTATACGAAAACTGGCTAGATAGAGAAGATATGATCTACGTAGGTTTTAGATATGGTTTTGCGACCTTCTCTCAAACTCTTAATTGGTACCAATCTTATACTACAGATCCATATTTCCCTAAAGAAAGAATAGAAGTAGATCGAAAACAAAGTGGACTTAGTGCACACTGGGTAGAATTTGTAGCAGGTATTAAAACAAGAGTATTTAGCAATGTCTTTATGGGATTCACCATGAGACTAAATGGGCTAGTGTCTCAGACGCAACCTGATGATTTTGAAAACCTATATATTCCTGGCTATAACAAAAAACACAGTGGTAATATAGGAGTAGGATTTAATTATACCATCTCTTACTTATTCCCACTATACAAATCTAAGAAAGATAAGTTTGTTGTCCCTACTGAAGAAGAAACTAAGTTTGACTTAGAAGGAAACGCAATAGAACAAGCTGAGGATTTAAAAATGATTGAAAACAATAAAAAGAAAAAGAAGTAATCTTCTTCTGAACAATATATAAAAAAGCCCCGATCTCTATCGGGGCTTTGTATTTTTTATAGTCTATTGAATAACTTCGGATAATTAGTCACTAAGCCATCTGCACCTACTTCTATCGTAGACTCGAAATCACTCCACAAGTTTTTATAGTGATAAGTGGTTTCAGATAGTCTCTCATAACGCTGTACTACTCTAGTAAAACGCTCTTCTATAGGATTAATATACAACACTGCTATTTCCTTAGACTCTCCTATCGCTAAGTTAAGTCTATTAATAGGCAATGCATTAGTAAAAGGTGTCACAGAAATATCTATATCTAAACAATCGTGTAACTCTGGATGCTCTTGTTCATCTATAATCCACTGATTATTTAGTTTATACCCATGTATAGTATAGTGCTTATGCCCCACTTTACAAGTAATATCAAAGAATCTAGTCTCCCATCTCTGATCTACTACTACTTGATATTCGGCACCATACACCTGATTATTCTTATTCCCTACTAACTCACCTTTACTGTGAATGGTTTCTCCTTTATCAATCAGGACACATTTTTCAATCGATAAATTATCGACACCTGTCCAGACTATATTTTTCTCCATACTATTGAAGTTTAATTGCTACTGTACCTATAAAAGTTGGTAAATAATGATCTACTACAAAGCGAGGATGTGGCTGAAATGCCTCTTCATATTCTTTAATTAAAAAACCTGCTTGTAGCTGTCCTCCTATCAAATCTTGAAGACTATGTCCAAAGACGAAAGCCTCCTCTTTATTTCTTTTTTCTTCTACCTGATCTGGAGTCATATCTGTCAAGTCTGCATAAGGAATCTTATACATAGGCTTCACAACTCCTTCTGCTGCATACTTAGGATCTCTATCGTGTATAAATATCACTGGATTATAGAAACTACTGATTAGTCTTCCTCCCTTGTCTAATACGCGATAACACTCTCTCCAGATCTTCGTTACATCACTTACATAGTGATTAGAGATGGGATGAACAATAATGTCAAAACTATTATCCGCGAACATCTCTAGATTCGTCATATCTCCTTCTACAGTTGTCAAATCTAAATTATCTCTAAGTGCTACTTGTTTATCCTTATTAAGTTGCTCTGTAGATAAATCTAACACAGTTACCTTACCTCCTATAGCAGCTAAAATAGGTGCTTGCTGTCCTCCAGCAGATGCTAGACATAATACGCGCTTCCCTTTTACCTCTCCTAACCACTTCTTATCTATTGGAGTTGGCAACACATATAATTCCCATTCACCTTCCTTAGCTTTTGTTACTGTCTCTGCACTTACAGGCATAGACCATTGCTGATTAGCTAACGCCTGTTTATCCCAAGACTTCTTATTGTGTTCTAAATACTCTTTACTCTTCGTCATAATTTGCTATTATTAAATTAGACCTCCTTGCTTTAAATATTGATCAAACAATATTCCGCATACTTTAGCATCACTAAGAGCATCGTGGTGATTTAATGCAAGATTATACTTCTCAGCCAAAGAAGCTAATCCTTTTTTATACAATCTATAAGTACAATGCTTCTCGTATTCAGGCACAGCCAAGTTATAATACTCTAATGTCTTCTCTAAGACTGGGAAGTCAAAGCCAAAGCCATTATGTGCTACTACATTCTGAAATTGTATAAAGGGTAATATCTTATGCCAAACTTCTTCGAATGTAGGCGCATACTGTGTATCTTCTGGTGTGATACCGTGTACGTCAATAAATTTACTCCAATAAACATTCTGAGGAGGTTGTACAAGAATGTTTAAGGAATCTACTATAATTCCGTTCTCAAATACAACTAAGCCAACTTGGCAAATACTATTGCGCTGAGGCTGAGCTGTCTCAAAATCTATAGCTGTAAATTTATTCATCGAAGTATTGTAATCATAATAGCTAAGGTAGTCTTTTTTGATGATAATCTATTAGCCTACTTACAAAAAACATCACTTTGCTAAGTTTTTTAGCTAATCTTTTAGATTTAATCTATTAAATTATATTTCAAATACAGGCATAAAAAAACGACTATAATGTATATAGTCGTTCTCTATCAAAATATTTATTGTATCTTACTCTTATTAAATCACTTACTACGATGAATAAGCACTTTATTACCTATGCAATTATATTTAGTATCATTGGTCTAAGTATTTTTTCTATTTACAAAAAGACTCAAAATCAAGCATTTATTAATCAGTTTATTTCCACACATAGTGCGTCTATAAAAGAGATTAATTATTTTGACTTAGGACTATACACCTCTCTTAAACTAAGAGATCATCATGGCAACCAAGTAGACTTCTCTTCTTGTTTTGCTGATTTTGAAAAGCTTACGCATGCAGCAACAGCACATTTACTTAAAGATTAACTCGTGCTACTTTATCTTTTTCTGAATAACCTCTAACCACGTTTTTCTATCATTGACCACAAACACACACCGGTCTGTAGCCGTCTGTACCTCTATTCCATTGTTAAGCAACCACATCACTCTACAGGGTTTAATAGATTTAATATCTTCAAAAGGAATGCGGACAGTACTCTTCTGTATATTAAACTTATGAGAATGGAATACTAAAGTATCTTCAGTCATACCTAATTTACCCCCTAAGGCTTCTTTCCCTAAGAACATATTAGCTACTCCATATACTTCTAGCTCTTCTCCTTCTGCTAATGGTATTTGCAGCTTTAGTTCCACTCTTTTGGTCAAGGTCTTAATCGCGTAATACATCAATACAGAAAGTACAATACTATATACCAACCCTTTTAAAAGATAGTTTTCCCAACTTTTAATAGCTCCATCGAATAACCAATCGAAAAGAAGCATAATCAACACATATACTGTAAAGAAAAAAACTAGTATTGTTATCTTATCACTATTACTTATACCTATTGTATCATTTCCTATTTTCATAACATTTATTTCTATATTATTTAAACCATCTAATATCTATAGTAAATATACAATATAAACAAGATTTGTATCCCTACTAAGGCATAAAACATCCATAGTCCAGGAAGTAACGCTAAAGGATTAAAACGAAGTGTTGTCAATTGTTGTAACAAGGTAGAAGGCCCATTACCTAATTTAGCATTTGAAAGGACGTAGTTTGTCGTTTTTCGTTGTACCATACCCGCTACATGATTATCTTCATTAAGTGCTATTAACTCTCTCTGTATCGCTTCTTTATCAGGTTGGCTTCCAAACAGTGTAGGCTTTTTCTGATGTAGATATTCCATCAACTGAGCCACGTAATTGGTAATAAATACACTTCCTTGCTTCTCCCATAATAAAGAGATTGCCTTCTGAATAGCATATTTATTAGCTACATAGAAATAGGCGATAATCATCACGACTTGTAGAAGAAAGATAATAATCACAGAATAGTTTATATCGCTAAAAAAGGCTGTGAAGTTATCCCAAAAGCCTCGTGCCTCACTTCCTTTTCTCAACTGATAAATCTTACTCATCGAATAGAAAAAAATCCAAAGAGACAAAAATACACCTACCACCATCATGCCTAGCCATCGAATCAAACATATCAACACGATTCTAAATGACTTAAGGCCTTGTTTTCCTACTGCTACTCCTTTATCTAATACCTTCTTCATTTTTTTATTTAAAAGTACTGAGTATTCCCTAAAAGACAAAAAATAATTCGTGTTGAAACTAAAAAGGCTACCTGATTACACAGATAGCCTTTATATATAATGTTATTTGAATAACTCGGCATGAGAACCTATCCGAACTAATATAATTTCTTTATTTAGTTCATCTTGTTGCCAAATTAAGAGTAAATCAGGTAATATATGACATTCCCAGTGATCTTTATAATTACCTATCAGAAGGTGAGGTCTAATCTTCTTTGGTACTAAAGAAACACCTCCTTCTAAAAGGTATTTAAATACCGTTGTCGTTTTTTCAAGTGCTTTAGCATTGTTTTGAATCTTCTTAAAGTCTTTTTTAAACTTACTGGAATATGTCAATTGATAAGCACTCATTACTAACTAAATTAATCTCCCATTAAATCATTTAACAAATCATGAGTATTGTCAAAACGTTTTGATGACATTTTTTCTTTCTGTGCATGCTCTATAGCTTGAATCGTTTCTTCATTAAGTTCGTGAAAATGTATAGCTTCAGCTAATGTTTTCTCTATAAAGTTATTAATGCTTCTATTTTCTTTTTTAGCTAACATTTCAATATAATTGTATAAATCATTATCAAGGCGTAAAGAAGTTGCTTTTTTAAAATTCAATGTATTCATACTACTATCAGTTTATATACAAAAGTAATCATTAATACTTTATAAACAGCAGTATTTTAACACATTAACCATTCCTCCTAAAAAAACAACAGACCTCCTCTAACCTATACTCCTAACTAAAAAGGCTACCTGATTACGCAGATAGCCTTTATATTGTTTATTTTATTTAAACGTCTCTATACTAAAAGAAGCTTGTGGCGAATCTATTGATGACATATTCTGTACGTTATTGCGTTGTACATAGTTATTCACTTCACTAGCATTGACTACTCTATCTTGATTAATAGAGACCTTGTCATCCTTACTGTTTAGCTTAATCCATGCATAGTTATTCACTAAGTAATACCCTCCATCTACCTCAAAAAACACATGGTTGTTATTTGCTCTTAACTTTGCAATCTTATTATTCAAGATACTTCTAGCCTTTACTTTATCATTAAAATAACTCTCTACAACAGCAGTAGTCACCTCACCTTTATGAAGGTATAATTCAGAGAAACTCCCTCCTTTAGATGATTTTCGCTTTTGTAAAGCAAAGTACATAACAGGGTTTTTCTCATTGTCCTCTCCCCAATTATCATTTTGCCTAAAAGTAGAATACTCTTCTTTCTTTAAATTCAACGAAAATTTAAACCCTTCTTTACTAGTAGAATGGACAGTGACTTCATAATATCCCTCGTCATTTGTAGTTGCTAATGTTTTTTTATTTTCATTTGTAATCTTGACATTAGCCAGAGGTAATAAAGTCTCACTATCGACTACTAATCCGACAATTTTTCTAGTTTTAGGCTCTGTATTATTAGCCATACTTAGACTACAGTTGGTCAAAATAAGTAGAGTAATTAGAATGTTCTTGAATACTTTCATATCATTTTATTTAGTTGGTTGTTACGTTACAAGTATTAGAATGTTGCTGCACCCTTTGTATAGTTTTGTATACTTCGATCTACCTTAGCCTGCTATACATTTATATAAAATATCTTGTAGTTTAGCCTAATTCATATAGATCAGATTATATCTAAACACTCTAATACTAATTACATACCAAATAACCTATTATCCATAAACACCAATACAACAACCATTTACAAAAAAAGTTATCTTACCTATGTTCATTATCGGACAGTTATTTTATGAAAACGAACAGTCACTCTCCCTTTATGCAGTCATATAAATACTTAGCGTATAATTTATTTGGTATAATAAATAAGTAATTGAGACGTCAATCCATATTCACTCCGTTATTTTATACCATTTAACGGACTCACTACGGACTCACTACGGACTCATATCGGACACATTCAAAAGCAATCTCCTAAAACACTACTATAAAACTCTTCACAAAGTAAAAAAGGCTACCTGATTACTCAGATAGCCTTTATATATGGTTATGTGTTCACTCTTAAGTAAGCATTCCACCATCTACATTAATCACTTGACCAGTGATATAAGCAGACATATCAGAACCTAAGAATACACAAGTATTTGCGATATCTTCTGGAGTACCTCCACGCTTTAATGGAATAGCATCTCTCCATCCTTTTACAACATCTTCAGGAAGTTTACCAGTCATCTCTGTTTCGATAAATCCAGGAGCAACAACGTTACAACGGATATTACGAGAACCTAACTCTAATGCGATAGATTTAGAGAATCCAATAACTCCAGCTTTAGAAGCAGCATAGTTCGCTTGTCCAGCGTTTCCTTTTACTCCTACTACAGAACTCATATTGATAATAGACCCTTTTCTGTTTTTAAGCATTGTGCGTTGAACAGCTTTCGTCATATTAAATACAGACTTCAAGTTCACTTCAATTACAGCATCAAAATCTGCTTCAGACATTCTCATTAATAAGTTATCTTTAGTAATACCAGCGTTATTAACTAAAATATCAATGTTTCCGAATTCTTTTAAAATCTCTTCTACCAATTGTTCTGCTGCTGTATATTCAGCTGCATTTGATTGATATCCTTTTGCCTTAACACCTAAAGCTGTTAATTCTTGCTCTAATTCTACAGCTGCTTGAGCAGAAGAACTATATGTGAATGCAACACTTGCTCCTTGTTGAGCATATGCTAAAGCTACTCCTCTACCGATTCCTCTTGTAGCACCAGTGATAATAGCGATTTTACCTTCTAATAATTTCATGTGTAAATCCAATTTTTGTATTTGAACCGAGGACAAATATAAACAATTTGTATTTTCTCACGCCCCTTTTATGCTGTTTGTGTACTTTTTCTCAAAAAAATCATATAAGTTAACGTGATAATCAACAGAGCAACAAAGTAATACGAATATTTCATCAAATCTAGATAATCTATCTGTCCATTAGTAAAACTTAGTAAGATCAGTATCTGTGCTCCATAAGGTAAGATTCCTTGAATAATACAAGCGAAAATATCTAATATAGAAGCAACACGTGGTCTGTCTAATTCATACTCTGTAGCAATATCTCTAGCCAGATTACCTGCTACCAAGATAGAAACTGTATTATTAGCTAAGCACACTCCTATCGATGACACTAATCCTGCAATACCGAACTCAGCCCCTTTAGGAGATTTCATCAGCTTCTTCATTTGTTTTAGCAGCCATTGAATCCCCCCCTGATCTTCTACCATCTTCGCTAAACCTCCTGTCAACATAGACAATAAGAATATCTCATTCATAGAAACAAAGCCTTCATACGTCAAATTAGCAAAACCTAATACATCAAAATCTGCTTGAATAAGCCCAATAATTCCCGCTACCAAAATACTGATAAATAAAGCTACGAATACTTGTACCCCTACTAAGGCTAGTACGATAATTAATATATAAGGGATAATTACCCAGAAATTACTTGTATCACCTAGTTCTAAAGCTACATCTGTCGCCCCTCCGCTCATAAAGAATAAACCTACTATCGTAATTAAAGCCGCAGGTAATGCTAATTTAAAGTTGGCTCTAAACTTATCTTTCATTTCACACCCCACCGTTTGAGTAGCTGTAATCGTTGTATCTGATATAATAGAAAGGTTATCCCCAAACATCGCTCCTCCTAATAGTGTTCCGCATAGTAACCCCATAGACGAACCTGACTTCTCAGCCAACCCAACTACAATAGGCCCTAAAGCTACAATAGTTCCAACTGAGGTACCAATCGCTAAAGATAAAAAACAAGCAATCACAAAGATTCCGATAGCTAGATACTCTATTGGTACCACACTAAGTCCCATATTGACCATCGTGTCTACTCCTCCTATTGCTTTAGTCACTGCCGCAAAGGCTCCTGCTAATAAATAGATGATACACATCGTGATAATCTTACTATCTCCACATCCATGGATAAGAGAGATAACCTTCTCTTGCATCTGTGTTTTATAAAATAGTAAAAATGCAGATATCACTCCGACAGATATTGCTATAGGAGATGGCATTTTATAAAAATCACCTAATAGTATACCTGAGCCTAAAAAGATGGCAATAAAAATAAAAAAAGGAATAAAAGTGTAAAACTTGTTATCTGACATAGCTTTCATTTAATAATAATGTTATTACAAATAATTTGCCAGATTGGTAGAAATAAAACTTACTAAGGAAGTAAACAACATTTTTTCCATTTCTGGCTTATCGATTGCAGCACCTTGCTTGTTGTTGCAGGTTGCTATTCTACTTATTAAGTAGAATTCTTGATAATTGAGGGACAAAGATAATCGTTTTTAGCTAAAAAGCAATATCTGTATTTATTATAATTTGCATTCTATGAACTCTTTATAAAGTCTTAGTCCTAAAAAGCCTGCTTATTACAACTTCTTTATCGACATAAAGGCGTAAAAAAACAGCTCCTTTTGGGAGCTGTTCTTATTATATATCCATTAAATGATTGATTCTTAAAACTTAATATTCTTCTGAATATCAGCATTCTTATTCAGTGCACTTTTATATTCTGCTTTTAACTGACTAACAAGGTCTTTAACGCTAAGTACTTTATCAATACCTGCTGTACCATGCCCAGCAGACCAAATATCTTTCCATGCCTTCGCATGCTCTCCTGTTAATTTTGAGAAGTCCTCTTCTTTCTTTTCAGACAAATCTATTCCAGCCTTTTCTATACTAGGTTTTAAAAAGTTAGCATTCACACCAGAGACCCCATCTGTATACATAATATCATCTATTCCAGAGTCAACGATCATTTGTTTATATTCGTCTACTGCTAAACATTCATTAGTTGCTATAAAACGAGTTCCCATATAGGCCATATCAGCTCCCATAGTCTGCGCTGCTAATACATCACTTCCTGTATCTATACTACCTGCTAATAATACAGCTCCTTTAAAGAAGCTCTTTACCTCCGCTAATAAGGCAAAAGGACTCGCAGTACCCGCATGACCTCCCGCTCCTGCTGCTACACAGATTAATCCATCTACCCCCGCTTCTGCTGCTTTCTCAGCGTGTCTTTTCTTCACGATATCATGGAAGACTAACCCACCATAACTATGTACTGCATCTACTAGATCCTTCACTGCTCCTAATGAGGTAATCACTAAAGGTACTTTATACTTAACACACAATTGTAAATCAGGCATCACTCTTGGGTTGGTCTTATTCACGATTAAGTTTACCCCAAATGGAGCAGGCTTAATACCTGTCTCTTTCTCAAAGGCTGCTAATTCTGTTGTTACCTCAACTAACATCTTCTCAAAATCCTCTGAACTTCTTCCATTCAAAGCAGGGAATGTACCTACAATTCCATTTTTACAACACTCGATTACTAGTCTTGTTCCAGAAACGATAAACATCGGGGATACTACAATCGGTAATGTTAGGCAATTTTTAAATTCTTGTATAGTCATATAATAATATATTTAGTTAGATAATAGACACTATAAAGTACTAACGTAAGATAAGTCAAATAATTGATTGTAGAAAAGTAATTTTGCTCTCTCTCCGTAGAATAATATCAATTGTAAGACTTATCATATTTTTTTTAATATTTTACAAATTAGGGCTTAATCCTCTCATAATTCTACTACAATCTGTTAAGTCTACATTTTTTTATTTCTTTTTTAAAAACAACTAACTTATTCTTATTAAACATTTAAGCCTTCTGAGTAGCCGTATTTAATGCCATAACAAGGCACTCCTGCTTATTTAGTTTGAATTCACACACATTTTGTACTACTTTTGAAATGCAAAAAAACAAAACATTACAATGAAAAAATTATTGCTTTCAGCTGCTCTTGTTGTAGCGGTAGCTTTTACTGCTCAAGCACAAAAAGGACCAAAAAACGCATTAGGTTTGCGTTTTGGAGGAAACCACGGTTTAGGTACAGAAATCTCTTACCAAAGAGACTTATCTAAAAACAACCGTTTAGAATTAGATCTTGGTTGGAGAAACAACAACGACTTTGATGCCGTAAAACTTACAGGTATTTATCAATGGGTTTGGAATATTGAAGGAAACTTCGATTGGTATGCTGGTGTAGGAGCTGCAGTAGGTACATGGAACTCTAGCTACTACGAAGGAAAAAGAAAACACTCTGATAGTGGAGCATTCGGGCTAATCACAGGTACTGTAGGGGTAGAATACACTTTCCCTGAGTTTCCAATACAAGTAGCCTTAGACTTACGTCCAGAGATCTACTTAAATGACAGTTACCGCGATGGTATCTATGCAGATTTCGGTATTGCAGTACGTTACAAATTCTAATTACTTTTTTTGCACCTGAAAACGATTTAAAATACAAAGCCACCCATGAGGTGGCTTTACTTTTTTTATTGAATAGCTTGGAGAGCTTTAATCATTTGCTCTAGCTTCACTATCTTTTTTGAATTCATCTTTTTATTCCAATACATATTCACTCCAGCCCAAATCCCTAATACAGCATAATATCCTACTAATACAATAGAATACCCTACCGATATTGCAGTATCTACCATGTCTATAAATGGATAAGAGTATATAGCTATCCCAACTATAAAAAGCAAAATATATACATTCATCCATACTTTAGACAATTGTAATTGTTGTTTCTTTTCTTTTGTCAACAATACAATATAATCACTTGTAGTCTGTGTTAATATAGAGCTTGGTATTAAACCATTTAAGCGATAATAACTCGTCATAAACATTGTCATTGCTAAAACACAAATTATACTCCCTAATACTACCCAAATAGATCCATAGAACACTGTTCCTTTTAATAGTACATTAATCCCGATAATCCATCCTATAGAAAACACACCTATTATAGCTAGAGCCCAATTCATCTTTACTTTCTTTAAACGATAGGTGTCTATAGACTGATAAACTTCCCTAATATCGCTGTGTTCTACTCTCGGAATAGCCCAAAGCTGTTCTAAATTTACTTGATTACTTTCCATAGTTATTGAGTTTTTGATATAGTTCTTCTTTAATACGATGTACTCTAGTACGCACATTAGCATGTGTAAGTCCTGTCACATCAGCAATCTGTTTTTGATCCACCCCCTCTAGAGTCAGCGAAATAATAATCCTGTTAATTTCTGTGAGTTCACTAATCGCTTGATAGAGTTTTTGAGTATTGGTTTCTTTATACTCCTCCTCTACACTTTTGCTCTGCCTTATCTTGCTTTCATTAGGCATAACTTTTTTACTCCGCTCTATTTGTCTTAAACAGATATTTACAGTGATCCGGTATATCCATGTACCATAGCCTGAATCAGCTCTAAACTTGGGCAACTGATTCCACACATTAACGAATGTCTCTTGTGCTATATCTTTAGCCCAATCTACATCGTTAACATACCCTAGAGCCAATCGATAAATTCGTTGCCAATATTGTTCATAGAGCGACTCAAATGTTTCTTTATACTTACTCATGTGTTTTGATTGGTTTTGTAATTTAGATACACTGTATGGGGATATGTTACAATAAGTAAATATGAAAATCACTATTAATTAAAAGAACACTACCTTTGATTTACAAAGAAACTAATATAATGAATATCAGAATATTTATATGTATACTACTACTTATAGGAATTCATTCTTGTAACAAGAAACCTACAGAGTCTCCTCAAGAGGTTATAGAAATTGAGGTAACTAATGAAAATGTCATTGACCATAATGCCAACGCTCTAAATCTTATCAAAAACCTTGTCGTTAATGGTGAAATAAAAGGTAAATGGTTATATGGAGGTTATGATTGCTATGTACTTATAAAAACTGATGAATCCTTATCTATGGTTAGATATAAATACCATGAAGAAGACACAAATAATTTATCGGTTTTTAGTAATCAAACTGTTATACCTTTTCAATATTATGACTCTGATAAAATCGAGTATCCAACAGGAGAACAATATAGTTATCAAATCAATGATGATGGAGATCTCTGGATAATAGATGCTTATTCAAGTGCAGAAAGAGGAATACACGGAATAGCTACAAAATTAAAATACAATGAATAAATTAATCCATTACATAAAACACAGTCTATACTGCTTATTCGTTTTAAGTAGCCTATTTAGTTATGGACAATCACTATATCCCGTAAACAGCGCTAATAGCAATTCTATATTTGTATCATTGACTAGGTTTAACCTAACTGATCAACAGCAGAAAACACTTCAACAACACCTTCCTAAAACAGAAAGCTTAGAGCCAATCTCTCTACCTAAGGAACTAAACAATATAATTCTAAAAGCATCTGAATACACAAGTAATGACAAAATATTCTACTATAACTATGTCACAAATAAGTTACTTACTTGGAATGTAAATGATGCGCAATTAATAGCCTTACAAGACCCTTACTTAGATGGTTTTGATTATGGATTGATGATAACAGATGATGCCTTAGCTCCATATAAAGACAATCTCACTTCTGCTTTTATTCATATCGGAGCAACGAACCCTTTTGCTCAAGAGAAACTTAATCCTATAAAATGGACACTAATAAACAAGAAAGCTTATCCTATACCTATTGGTTTTATAAATCAATTAAAATCCCACACCTCATCGCCTTGGACTATATTAAAAACACATCAATATCACGATAACCAATATGATTACTATTTAGCAGAGCTAACATCCGAAGATCATCAATACGCACATTTCTTTACTATCACTAAAAAGAACTCTGATATAGTACATTATTATAAACTATCTATCTCTAGTGAGGAGAACTATTTAAACACAGTAAACACAGGAAGTGAAAATGACGTCAAAATACATATTGGTAAACTTATCAAGAATAAACCATTAGCTTTTTGGGGATTATCTGATACGTCTATTGGTTGCTCTTCTATTTATTTTATTGATTATGACGAAATCGTAATGAGTTGTATAAATAACCATTAAACAACAAGATAGGCACAAATATTGCTGTATAATATACAGTATCAAAACAATAACTCATTATGAAAAAACAGAACTCATACGACGACTTAAACGTTTCAACAAACATCCCTCAATGGCAACAAAGCATTGTACTTGATCGAATAGAGAACTCAACAGAATTCGTAGATGCCTTCGAAATGTTAGCTCAGTTAAACCCAGATTCCGCATTCGCCCAATACTACGAATAAATTCTACTTTACATCTCTTTCATTTCTTCTAAAACCATACTATAGTATGCTTTTTTCATAAATTCAGAGCTGTTTTGTATAATTTACTCTCGTTAATAGGTCTATCGCGTATTCTGGGTTAAAGAATGAATAAAAAAAGCATAGATTACTTACAACCTATGCTTAAAATATTTTAAATCTGATTTCTTCACTTCTAATGAATATACTTTCTCTCTAAGTATATTTAATTGTCTTAAATACTCTGATTCACTCGTTTGTTCTATATATCGAATCAAGTGATCAATTAGGGTTAACGCTTTACCTCTGTACTTTACCACTTCTCCTACAGGATGATATACCTGACTCTTTAAATATAGCTCTAGATTAAACTTGACCATTTCTTCCTTCGTGATATTAGGAAAGTCTTCTTCTGCTCTTACTAGTGTACTTAATATATCCTCTACTCTAAAGCGAATACCCCGCTCACATAATACCTTAAGCGCTAAAAACTCTTCTTGCTGTACAAAATATAAAGCTAGAGGTTCATTAAACTCCTCATAACTATACCAGCCTCCATGAGCACAAGAGATAAGCTCCTTATATCGTTTGGCCTCTTTCCACTGCGCGATTATACTGTCACGCACCTCATTATACCTCGTTAATCTTTTATGCTCTTCTTCTAGCGTAATCTCTAAGGCATTATAATGAAACTGGAGACCAAGTTGTTTATAATGCTTCTCTATCTCTTTAGTTAATTTTGTGTAACTCATTATTAATAAAAGACTTTAAACCCCTAAGACAATAGCTGGGTCAATATCTAATTTTCTACTGATTTCTCTAGCGACTTTTAAAGGAGGTTCTCCCTTCCCTGTAAGATATTCGCTAACTCTAGAAGTACTAACACCTAATAATTCTGACAGAGACTTTTGATTTAAATCTCTTTCATACATTCTTAACTTCATACTCTCAATTAAAGTAGGAGGTAAAACTGGTTCATTTAATTCCTCGTAATTAGCAACTAAGTCAGAAATAAAATCCAACTCTATAAAGTCTTTACTATCTGTAGGGGTATCATTACCTACTACTTTAAGTAATTCCTCTATTCGCTCACACAGTGCGTTATACTCAAGTTTATTCTGAATTGTTCTCATAATTAATTATATATTTTTACAATCAATCTTATCATACTCAGCATGCGTACCAATAAATCTAATGTACACTTTCTTAGATGCAAAAATAATTATTGCTACAAGTCTATAATGGTTCCCTTTTATATTAAATACATAACGATTATTTCCAACATAATCAACAGTACTAAAAGTCCGTTTAAGATCTCCTAAACTCTCCCCGTCACATTGACTAACTCTGTAATACCAATCTCTAAGTGCAATATCAGACATAGGATGGCTCTCTATAAAAGACTTAATTGCCGAAAAGGTTACTATTCTCATCTAGCTTATAATTACAACAAATATATAACAAAAAACAAAATATAGTTACAGAATACAAAACAATCATCACTCCTCTCTCCTCAGCTCTCCTATTTCTTTCACTAATGCAGGATAGTGTGCTTGTAACGCTGTACCTGTATAAGGTGGTCGAGTCCATTGTGTGTCGATAACATCATAATGTTCTATATCTTGGTACAATTCATTTACAGCATCTGTTACAAAACTAGAATCCTCTGTCCCATACTTGGCATCATAGGCTAAATCACTCACATACAATAAGCCTTCGCCCCATGTATCTCCTATATCAAAAGAATACTTGCCGCTAATAAAGGCATTAATATCCTTTATGATATCGTAGAAAAACTCTTTTCCTCGTAAAATTAACCAACACCTAAAGTAGATAAATCCGTCTGTAGAGATATGATCATCAAAGTTATAAATCCCATCCTCTTCTTGAAAACTGTTTTCTAAAATAATGCCTAACTCTCCTATCTCTACCTTATCTAGTTCATTGATTTTTTTTCTCAATGTCATTTCAAAGAGAATCATCTCTTCTGAAGACAACTCTGTTAAGAGAGCAGTTAGCTCATCTATATGTTCATCTATATCATAAGTCTCCCAACTATCACTAGTATTAGACTGTTCTATTAATTCCCAAAAGAACTGTTCGTTTAAATCTATATTCATTGCTTTATATGCTTATGTCAGTCTTACTAAGATACAGCTTATTCATCTTATATTGCTTAAATCAATGAAATAAAAAACCCTCTCAACAGCACACACTGTCAAGAGGGTTAAACTCAAAATTAGAATTAGTCACATACTACAAAGTAATTCTACTTCATATCTCTTACATTAACTCTAAAACCATACTACAGTATGCTTGTATCGCAAATTCAGACCTATTTTATATACTTACTTGTCGTTTATATGTCTATCACCTATTTTGGGTTAAATAAATAATCCGACTTATTTAGATTTTATTCTACTCAGCGTTTCTTGAGATATATTTAAGTAAGAAGCAACTATCTTATTGGGTAGTCGTTGTACGATAAGGGGATTTAATTTGAGTAGTTCATTATATCGCTCTGCCGCATCCATGGTGACCATAGCGTGTAATCTATTGGTATTATTGATATAAGCGAATTCTAAATACTGCCTGTAGAACTTCTCCCACTTCGGGACTAACTCTAATAAATTGTAAAAATCAGCGTGCGTAATAGAATATACTTCGCTTATCTCTAGTGCTTGTAAATATTCGGATGACGTAGAACTATTGATAAAACTCACTAAGGCTGTAGCAAACTGATTTTCAAAAGCAAAGAATCTCGTAGCATCTTGCCCTGCCTCATTGATATAAAATATACGCAAACACCCTTTACACACAAAATAAAGCTTCTGCGCACTCGCCCCTGCAGATGTAAGCTGTTCTCCCTTTTTTAGTTTCTCATAGTGAAAAAAAGAAAGTATCACATCTAGCTCCTGATCATTTAATTCAACTCTATCTTGTATATAATCTATTAGTTGCTTCATTACTCATTATTTTTCTGTAACAAAAGTACGGTAATATACTAAGTCTGCTATACTTAACACCATCATTTTGTGTTCTTTTGCAAACTCTACTACCTCTGGTAATCTAGCCATTGTACCATCGTCATTCATTAATTCACATAATACAGCTTGAGGAGGTAAACCGGCTAACTTCATTAAGTCAATCGCTCCTTCTGTATGTCCATTGCGCTCTAATACTCCTCCATTTTTTGCTCTTAATGGAAATATATGTCCTGGACGTGCTAGATCAGCTGGTTTAGCATTCTTATCACTTGCAGCTCTTACCGTAGTTAATCGGTCTGCGGCAGATAATCCTGTGGTTACCCCTTCTGCAGCTTCTATGGTTATTGTGAAAGGTGTTTGGAATCTAGAACTATTTTCTGTCACCATATAAGGAAGCTCTAGTTCGTCTGCTTTATCATTCGTTAGACATAAACACACTACTCCACTACAATAGCGAATCATCATCGCCATATCCTGCTCTGACATTAAATGTGCTGAGAAGATGATATCTCCTTCATTTTCTCTATCTTGATCATCTAATAAAAGAACACCTTTACCGCTCTTTAAAAAACTCAACGCTTGATTAACTCTTTCTTGACTATCCCAACCAAATTGGTTAAGGGCATTTTCTAATGTATTCATATTTTATTCTTTTATTAGTCTCTCTGCATATTTACGCGCTCGAGGAATAATTAGAAAGGCAGAAGCATAGGCCACTGGCGACATTACACTCCATGCTTTTAAAAACATAAAGAACCATCCATCTCCAAAACCATAATTTCTAATCAACCCTACAAAGGCCATAATAAGGGTCATCGGAATAACCACAAATAGCGTATTTACATACTTATAATACTTAGTTTTCATTCTTTTATTTTTTATTTATTGACAAGACAAAGTTCTTCTTCCTAACCCCGAAAAACATTGACGTAAGTCAAAAAATAAACACACTCAAAAAACCTTAGTACACACTCAAAAAATAAAGCCACCGCCTAAGCAGTAGCTTTATTACACAACCTATACTTGTGAGAGTCTAAATCACATAATATGTATAATCTTATATCAGGTTGGCGGTATCTTTTTTGAACTATAATTATTAGCTTTTCCGACTTTATCTCTTGAGAGACACTAATAATTTTTGATCTTTTGGTATTGCAAATATCATCCCTGCTCAATCCAAAAACATTGACATAAGTCAATAAAAACGCTTTATAATAAATAAAGCCACCGCATACGCAGTGGCTCTATTACACAACCTAATTTATAAATGTCTATTTTTAATCTTGATGTAACGTTTGTGATATTTTCTCTAGGTTTAAGCTATTTGCCATAGCAGAGAAGATCTCATAATAGGTATTCTTATTTTCATACAGCTCCTCATGCTTACCATTCTCCACTACTCTTCCTTTTTCCATCACTACGATATCGTGAGCATCTATAATCTGAGAAATACTATGCGATACGATAATCACTGTTCTATTCTCCTTAATCGCGTCTAAACTTTTCTTGATCTGCTCAGTAGCGATAGCATCTAAGCTAGCCGTAGGCTCATCTAAGAAAATAATAGCAGGATCTTTTAAGAACAACCTCGCTATAGCGATACGCTGTTGTTGACCCCCTGATAGCAGACGTGCATCAGATTCATACCCTTGAGGAAGATCGATGATCTGCTCGTGAATATACGCCTTCTGCGCTGCTAATTCTACTTCTTCTATCGTAGCATGAGGATTCCCATAACGTATATTCTCTGCTATACTACCTTGGAATATGTGATTCTTCTGTAGTACAAGCCCTATGTGCTTACGAAGTTCTTTAGTATCGTATTCTCTTAGATCTACACCATCTAGGAGTATTTGTCCAGAAGTAGGCGCATAGAACTTATCTAATAAATTAATCACTGTACTCTTACCTGCTCCACTCAGCCCTACAAGAGCAGTCGTCTGATTAGGTTCTATCGTCATAGACACTTCTTTTAAAGCGCTTGTCCCATTAGGATAATCAAAAGAAACATCCTTAATCTCTATCTTTCCTTTAATTTCGGTAGGAACATAAGTACCTGTTGTTTCTACTTCATGATCTGCATTAATAATCTCAAAGAAAGTCTCTGAGTAAATCATCGCATCGTTCACATCATCATAGATACGGTGAAGCTGTCTAATAGGAGCTGTAACGTTATTAAATAATAGAACGTGAAACATAATAGCTCCTACAGTCATCTCTCCTTTTAGAACAAAGTAAGCCGTCATCAGGATAATCACAACAAGTCCAAACTGCTCAATAAACCCTTTTACAGCATCAAAGACAAAACTCATTCGTCTCGTCTGTAACTGATTCTCTGTCATATCATATTGAATCTCTTCATGTTTCTCCGCTTCTAAAGGCTCTCTCACAAAAGACTTAATCACAGTAATAGAATTAATCAGAGAGATAATACCATTGTTTTTATTCTCTCTATAACTACGCATTTTTCTTCTAAAACCTTTTAATTTACTAGCCTGAAGCTGACTCACATAGAAGTATAAAGGAATCATCGCTGTACTAACTATACCTACATACACATTAGCTGTATAAATAAACACTAAAGCTACTATAGCATTAGCAAACAAAGGCAAGATATCGATAAAAAAGTTCTGAATCAGTCGAGTAATACTCCCTACTCCCTGATCTATACGAGTCTGTAGCTTACCACTATCATTCTCATCAGAGGTATAGAAAGCCATTCGGTAGGTTAATATCTTCGTAACCACTAACTGTGAAATATCTCTAGAAACATAAATACGCAGTTTCTCCCCAAAAAACTTCTGTCCAAACTGTATAAAAGCATTTAAAATTTCTTTTACAATAAGAACAACAGTACTAAAAACAAGCATCTTATACCCCCAAGCCAAATCCTTCACTCCACTTACTACATCATTTAACGTATCCACCATAAAGCGAATAATAAGCGCATTTACCTGCACTGCGAAGGACCCAACGGCTGTTAATACCAATGTCCCTATGATTAACCTTTTATAGGGCATTACAAAAGGCTTTATCTGTTTAAGTATTTTTATCAAACTCATACTGCAAAGATAGAATTGTTCTAAATAAAAAGCTTTGATTTAAGTCAATAAATTCACTAGTTTTCAATCTATTACACAATCACCTATTCTCATTTTGTCATATAAATGCTTTATACTCCTTGTTTTTATAAAAAATTCGTACTAGTTTTACGTTAAATTTAACAATAAATTAAAGATATGAGAAAAATTACTTTATCATTAGTTGCAGCCCTAGCAATAGGTTTTTCTGCAAATGCACAGACTCCAGATGTAAAAATCGGAGCAAAAGCTGGTTTAAACGTTTCTAACCTTACTAATTCTGATGCGTCTTCTCGTACGAGCTTTCATGTGGGAGCTGTAGCAGAGATTTTTATTAATGAAAAATTCTCTATTCAGCCTGAGATACTTTATTCAGAACAAGGTTTTAAGATAAAGGAAAGTGATTCGTTCAATGGAGTACAAAATAAAATTGATGTAACAAGTCAATTAAGTTACATTAATATTCCTATAATGGCTAAATATTACCTTGTAAAAGGGTTAAACGTACAAGTAGGACCACAATTTGGATTTAATGTTAAGGCTAAGAATAAAATTAATGATTTAATTATTGCTGGTCAAAATGTACAAGGAACAGGGTTTGACGACATTGATAAAGATTTTAAAGACAGTGTTAAATCTTTTGATTTTGGCGTAAACTTCGGAGCTGGATATGAACTTCCTATGGGAGTATTCTTTGACGCTCGTTATAACGTAGGTCTTTCTAAAGTAAACAAAGAAGGAGAGGCTTCTAAAAATGGAGTATTCCAACTATCTGTAGGATATAAATTCTAATACAGATACCTAATATAACTATGGAGGTTCTTATCGGATAATAAGAGCCTCTTATTTTTTTATAAATACCACAAAAAAAGACCTAAGCATTGTTTAGGTCTTAGTTATCTTATGATAAAATATTGAATACCATCAGTACCCCTGGTACTTGTACTTCTTCTTTCTTATATTCTTCTAAACTAAAATACTTCACAGCTCCTATTTCATTAGTAGCTTCTATAGTTTCTCCATTTAGGCTATAACTATAACAGTCTTGTTGCATCATGATATTAAGCTTCTCCCCATAGGCAGGAGCAGTGATATGATGTAAAAAAGTCAGCCTATCTACGTCTAGCACTAGATTTAACTCCTCTTCTATCTCTCGAATAAGAGCAGTTCTACTCCCCTCTCCTTCATCGATCTTTCCTCCAGGTAGATACCAAGCCTTCTTATTATTGCTATACGCTAGTAATAGTTTACCTTCTTCTACTACGACAAGCCCTGCCGTATCTAGATCTATCCAATTCTCTTCCACAACAGGTAGGTGATACACCTTCATCATACGACCAGGGACACTAGTTAACACCTGACGTACACATACACCTCCCATTTTCTCATAAAAGAGATTTGCATTAGGCTCTGCATACACCTCTATATACTTATATCCTCTGGACTTAGCTATCGCTTTAATTTGAGACATGATCACTCGCCCATATCCTTTATTAATATGTGCAGGCAATACCCAAAAGTGGTCTATACATAAATAAGGACCTTTATTTTCTAATTCAAAAAAGCCAATATATTCATCTGCATAAAAACATTTGATAAGTTCTCCTTTTCTAAAATTAATATCTGTGATTGTTAGATCATCTGTCCACATCGACATATATTCCTCTCTGTATCCCCAATATCTCTTGGAAGCTAATGCAGTCTCTGTTAGTAATTCACAATCTGCTACTGTAGCATTTTTGTATGAAATAGTCATTTTATAGTAATTGTTACAAGATAGTCAAATGTAACATTTATGACTTTAAAATTCCGTTTATTCTAGTTTATTTACTATAAAACCTCTATTAATCAAATTCAAAACCTCTAAACCAATCCCTTATAGACTAAATAAGAAAATATTTATTACATCCCCCCTCCTATACGGTACTTATAAACTACTCTAGCTCATTTAGCCGCTTAAATAAAACCAAAATCTTTAAAAAACTGTATATCAAGTCATCAATTAAAAAATATACTGCAAATACAATCTCATAATATTAGCTATAAACTGAAAATTTGATTTCTATAGAAAAACAACTCAACCGTTTATCATAAAAATACTGCCCTTTATGTAAATCTGTCAATATCTACAAAGAAAACATTTTAAATAATTAACTTTTTATTTAATTTTGTCTTTCAATATAAAAAAAATGACAATGAAAAAAATCATGCAATCACTTACTTGTGCTCTTATGTTAGTTGGAGCAACTGCATTTGCACAAACACCTTCTCCAATTCACTTTGGTATTAAAGCTGGTGCTAACTTCACAAATATTTCTACTGACTTAAAAGATTACAGTAGTAAAGCATCTACAGGATTTGGTATTGGAGCAATGACTAGAATTGATATCAAAAAGACATATATCCAAGCTGAACTATTATATGCTGAGAAAAAGTCTAAGTTCGAAAACAACTTAGGAGAAAGTACTACTAGTACTTCTAAACAACTTGAAATACCAGTAGTTATCGGACACAAATTCTTAAAACTACCAATGGTAAGCCTTAGAGGATTTGCTGGAGGAGTGTACACGAATACTATTGATGACAAATTATCAGGAAGCAAAATCAACGATGCAGTACAATTCAAAAACTTTGACAAAAACAATATCGGATACCGTTTAGGTGTTGGTGTTGATGTATTGACATTCACTGTTGACGTTTCTTATGACGGAAGCTTCAGCAAAACAAACAAAGAAATCGGAGCAAGACCTAATACTTGGATGGTATCATTAGGATACTTCTTCCTATAGTAGGTCTATAAAACATACTATTTAAGAGCTATCTCTAGAGGTAGCTCTTTTTTTATATCATAAAAGTAGAAACACTTTAAAAATTTGTTATTTTTGTCCCATGCAAAAGACAATAAACATTTTAAACAAAAGGGCTAAGTTCGAATACGAAATACTAGATAAGTATACTGCTGGTATCGTATTAACTGGAACTGAAATTAAGTCTATACGTTTAGGTAAAGCAAATATCGCTGAAAGCTTTTGTGAGTTTCAAGGACACGAATTATTCGTTATCAATAGTCAGATAGAAGAATACGCATATAGTAAGCACTTTAATCACAAAGCAAAAACAGAGAGAAAACTTCTTTTAAACAAAAAAGAATTAAAATCTCTACTAAAAGATGTTCAGAATAAAGGTCTGACTATCATCCCGCTTAGACTATTCTTAAACGATAAAGGTAGAGCCAAACTTGATATCGCTCTAGCTCGTGGTAAAAAGAACTATGACAAGAGAGAAACAATTAAAGATCGCGATAATAAACGCGACCTAGATAGACTTAAAAAATCGTATTAAGACATACACTTATCGAAGCATCCTATAAAGGATGCTTTTTTGTTTACATTCTACTTTTTATCCTCCACAAAGTCTCTTGACTTTTGATTACTTGATCTGGTTTGGGTGACATGCAAAATATTGCATCTCTACCTTAATAGATTATATATATGTTATGAGAATATGTCCTGACAAAACATCTCCACAATACCACGTCATTAATAATGTTTATCTAAAAACAACTTAAAGTTTTTTTTCTGTATATTTGCATATATCAATCATATAAGTTCTGTGAGTATCTTCTTAAAACACACAAATTGAACCAATATCCAATGTTGTACTCTTCAGCATTATTACAGTAAAAAAGTCAATCTGTAAAATTCTTATTTTAAATTTTAACATTAATCTTAACATATACTTTTTCATCTAAACCCTCTATTCATACGGTCTTAGACTAGATTTGTTCGGAACCTGTTCGGAAAAAAAACCATTTTTCCGAACAATCCCCGAACAAGGCTAACAAAAAAAACTGTAAACACTTGAAAATACAGGGATTGGATATCATTTAGCACTGTAAAAAACATCATAAATGTTAAAAATTTAACTATGAGTAAATAATCCTAATCAACATTAGTTTTAAGTCTAAAATAATCTCTAATTGAGATTATTAAAAGAAAGTGTTTTTTGTCTTGGTTATATACAAACGATCTTTACATACATTAATTTCTATTAAAAAAAGCTGTTATCTAAAGACAACAGCTTTTATCTAATTTTAATTATAATTCCCCAGGTCCTGTAAGACACATCATTGCTTCATGCTCCTTCATATATTTTCCTCCTACAATTGTACCACCACGTTGTTGAGCAAATTCTACTGCACATTCATAACCTTGTACATATACTTCCCAACCATCAGCAAGTCTAACTAAATAAGCATAAACAAGCCCTGCATTAGGATCTTGATCTAACGATAAATGGGTACTAGACTTTATCGTAAATAAAGTATTAACATCTAAGGCTAATGCGCTTCCTGAAAATGTAGCAAAGGCAATTGCTACGAAAAATAGTTTCTTCATAATTTATTATGTTTTAATTGGTTATATAAACATAATAAAAAAATATGGTAATTAAACTACCATAATAAAAGATATAGTTAGTATCCTAAAATCAATCTAAATTCCTAATTCTTATTCTCCAGCATGGGTACGAACTTAAAGTCTCCGTGTTCGTGTTTTTCAAACTGTTTTTCGTTGATACGGATTAACTCTGTCATGATTTGTTTCTCCTCACCAATAGGAATGATAAGTCTACCTCCTACTTTTATTTGTCCTAATAAAGCTTGCGGGATAAAAGGAGCACCTGCTGTAACAATAATAGAATCAAAAGGAGCATAATTAGGTAATCCCTTATACCCATCACCAAAAGTAGTAAGCTTAGGTCTGATCCCTAACTTTGGCAATAAAGCTGAAGTCTTTTTATACAATTCGTTTTGTCTCTCGATACTATACACTCTAGCGCCCATAGCTATAAGTACAGCAGTCTGATATCCACTACCAGTACCAATCTCTAAGATTTTATCTTCTTTTTTGACTTGAAGTAACTGAGATTGAAAAGCTACAGTATAAGGTTGCGAAATAGTCTGGCCTGCTCCGATAGGAAAAGCCTTATCTTGGTATGCAAAATCCTCGAAACTTGAATCTAAGAATAAATGACGTGGTACCCTCTTGATAGCATTTAAAACATTGGTATCAACAATCCCTTTTTGCTTAAGTACTTCAACCAACTGGTTTCTAAGACCTTGATGTTTTGCAGAATCTTTCACTATTAAATTATTATTTCCCACAAAATAACTAATATTTTCTAACAAAAGCAATCTGTATAAGCCCTGAGAATATAATTGAACAAAACTTTAAGCAGGTTTATTGAAAGTTTAGATAAATAAATTATATTTTTGTTTTCAAAATATAGTTTTATGCTTAAAGTTGGAGTATTGGGAGCAGGCCACCTAGGTAAAATTCACCTACGCTTGCTTAACCAATCTGAAAAATATGAACTAGTAGGATTTTACGATCCTTTTAAAGAGAATGCTGAAAAAGTAGCAGCAGAATTTGGCTATAGAAAATTTGACACTATAGAGGAATTAATTCAGGCAGTAGATGTAGTAGATATCGTTACTCCTACCCTTTCTCACTTTGACTGTGCTAAACAAGCTATCGAAGCTGGTAAGCATGTGTTCTTAGAAAAACCGATTACAACGACTATTGAAGAAGCTGAAGCAATCATCGCATTAGCTGCTAAATATAATGTACTAGGACAAGTAGGTCACGTAGAGCGTTTTAACCCAGCGTTTATCGCAGTACGTCCAAAGATAGAAAACCCTATGTTTATCGAGACTCACCGCCTAGCTGAGTTTAATCCTAGAGGAACAGATGTACCTGTAGTATTAGACTTAATGATCCACGATCTAGATGCTATCTTAAGTGTGGTTAAATCTCCTGTAAAGCATGTAAGCGCTAGTGGCGTAGCTGTACTAAGCGAATCTCCAGATATCTCTAATGCTCGTGTAGAGTTTGAGAACGGATGTGTGGCTAATATCACTGCTAGCCGTATCTCTATGAAGAATATGCGTAAATCGCGCTTCTTCCAACGCGATGCTTATATCTCTGTGGATTACTTAGAGAAGACGTGTGAAGTAGTGAAGATGAAAGAAGCTCCTGAAGTACCAGGTGACTTTGACCTAATCCTTCAAAATGCTGAAGGAGTTAAAAAACAAATTTATTACGACAATCCTGAAGTATTAGCGAATAATGCTATCTTAGACGAGTTAGAGACATTCCATGACGCGATAGTGAATAAAACTACGCCTATCGTGACGCTAGATGATGGTACTAAAGCACTGCGCTTAGCTTACCAAATCATCGAGGCAATGGAGAAAAAATAAATTAACATCAAAAAATATAAATTAACCATTATGAAAAAAATTGCTGTTATCGGAGCTGGAACGATGGGAAATGGTATTGCACATACATTTGCTCAAAAAGGTTTTACAGTTCTTTTAATTGATATATCAGAAGCTGCTATCGAAAGAGGAATGACTACGATTATTAAGAATTTAGATCGTATGATCGCGAAAGGAAGCATCACTGAAGCGGACAAAAAAGCAACTATCGAAAACATCGTTACCTATACTGATATTAAAGATGGTGTAGCGAATGCTGATTTAGTAGTAGAAGCTGCTACTGAGAATGTAGAGTTAAAACTAAATATCTTTAAACAACTGAGCGAAGTATGTGATGAGAATGTAATCTTAGCATCGAATACTTCTTCTATCTCTATTACAAAAATCGCTTCTGTGGTGAAAAACCCTGAGCGCGTAATCGGTATGCACTTTATGAACCCTGTGCCTATCATGAAGTTAGTAGAAATCATCAGAGGATACAACACGAGTGATGAAGTGACTAAAGCAATCATGGATATGTCTAAAGCTTTAGATAAAGTTCCTACAGAGGTTAATGACTACCCAGGATTTGTAGCGAACCGTATCTTAATGCCGATGATCAATGAAGCTATCGAGACATTATACAACGGTGTAGCTGGTGTAGAAGAAATCGATACTGTGATGAAGTTAGGTATGGCTCACCCAATGGGACCATTACAACTAGCTGACTTTATCGGATTAGATGTATGTCTTTCTATCCTTAACGTAATGTATGACGGATTTAAAAACCCTAAATATGCTCCATGTCCACTATTAGTAAATATGGTAATGGCTGGTAAATTAGGAGTTAAATCTGGAGAAGGATTCTACGACTATAGCGAAAGCAAAAAAGCTGAGAAAGTAGCGAAAATGTTCGCTTAACCCTCCAGTGTTATTGTAAACTAGTAAATACTAATAAAAGACAACCAAACTAAACTTTGGTTGTCTTTGATATTTTTGAAACCATACTTATAATGGCTAAAATAATTCCTTTTAAAGGCTTGCGCCCTACCCGAGATAAAGTAAGCTTAGTAAGCTGTAGATCATTCGAAGACTACAATGCTGTTGAGATTGCTTATCTTTTAGACTACAACCCCTTCTCTTTTTTGCACGTATTAAACCCTGCTTATGTAAACCCTTCAAAAGTAACGTATGATAAACGTTATAAGATGGTCGCAGCCAAGTTAAACGACTTTAAGAAAGAAGGTATTCTGATTACAGAAGATAAACCGATTTATTATCTGTATCAGATCAGTACAAAAAGTTGGAGTTTTACAGGGATAGTGGCAGGAACTTCTATAGATGACTACCAGAGTAATGTGATCAAAAAACATGAAGACACCTTAGAGTTTCGCGTAAGATTATTTAAGGAATACTTATATCACAGTAAGTTCAATACTGAACCTGTACTGATGATGTATCCTGATCAGGAGGGTATAGAAAAGTGGATTATCACGAAGAAGCATGAGAAACCCCTGTATGACTTTAGTACTGTAACTAGAGAAAGACATACGATCTGGAAGATAGATGAGGATACCGATATCAAGTGGTTAACAGAACAATTTGCAGATATTAAAGAACTGTATATCGCAGATGGACATCACCGTTTTGCTTCTGCAGAACTGTTACAAGCAGAACATTCTAACGGAACTCCTGCTCATAACAATACAGTGATGACGTATTTAATCGCTGAAAACAATATTAAAATCTATGAGTTTAATCGTATTATACACGATTTAAACAATCATACTAAAGAAGAGTTCCTAAACCTTCTAAAAGAGAAGTTTCACGTTGTCAATAAAGAACAACAACTTTGGAAACCTACTAAGAAGATGGAATTCGGAATGTACTTAGACGGTGACTTCTATGCCTTAACGCTAAAAGACATCAAACAAACAGACTGCATCTTACAACAGTTAGATGCGCAAATACTATACGATGAAGTACTACATCCTATATTAGGATTAGATGACTTGAGAAATGATGCTCGTATAGACTATGTTCCTGGTAATGAATCTATCGTTACAATCAAAGAACTAGTAGATGATGGTGAATACGAAGTAGGATTTATGCTTTATCCTACAAATGTAAGTGAGATCAAACAAGTGGCAGATAACGACCTTATCATGCCTCCAAAAAGCACATATATAGAGCCTAAGTTTATGAATGGTCTCTTTATATACGAAATTTAAAAAAAGATAAAAATTATGTCTATTACAGAGAATTTAAAACACGTTAAGAACACATTACCTGCTCATGTTACCCTTGTTGCTGTTTCTAAAACGAAACCCAATGAGGATATTCTAGAAGCATATGAAGCAGGACAACGTGTATTCGGTGAGAATAAGATTCAGGAAATGACTGATAAATATGAAGCTCTTCCTAAAGATATTAAGTGGCACATGATCGGACATGTACAGCGCAATAAAGTGAAGTATATGGCTCCCTTTGTCTCTCTGATTCACGGAGTGGATAGCTTCAGACTCTTACAAGAGATCGATAAACAAGCGAAGCGTAATAACCGTGTTATAGAATGCTTATTGCAAATGTTCATCGCAGAAGAAGACACAAAGTTCGGCTTAGATGAGGCAGAATTGTTAGAAATTCTTTCGAGTGAGGAATTTGCTGGACTTAAGAATATTAAAGTAGTTGGACTAATGGGCATGGCTACTTTTACAGATAATCAAATACAAGTAAAGAAAGAATTTACACAACTAAGTAATATATTTGCAATGTGTAAAGAGAAATACGGCACGAAGGATAACCTAGACCTAAACATTGTCTCTATGGGGATGAGTAACGATTATCCACTAGCGATAGAATGTGGGAGTACGATGGTTAGAATAGGTAGTAATATCTTCGGTAGTCGTAATTATTAATTTATTAAAAGGACAAGTTGTACGCAGTTTTAGATATAGAAACAACTGGTGGGCAGTTTAATGAAGAAGGAATCACCGAAATTGCTATATATCGATTTGATGGTAATCAGATCGTAGATCAGTTTATTAGTTTAGTTAATCCAGAGATGGAGATACAACCTTTCGTAGTGAAACTTACGGGAATCAATAATGCTATGCTACGGCTAGCTCCGAAGTTCTACGAGATAGCTAAGCGCATCATAGAAATAACGGACAACTGTGTCATCGTAGCTCATAATGCTGAATTTGATTATCGAGTACTGCGCAATGAGTTTAAACGACTAGGTTATGAATACAGTCGCAATACACTGTGTACAGTAGAACTATCACAGAAGTTACTGCCTGATATGCCTTCTTATAGCTTAGGTAAACTAGTGCGATCACTTGGTATTCCCATCGCAGATAGACATCGCGCTAATGGAGATGCTATGGCTACAGAAAAGCTATTCGAATTACTTCTATCAAAAGATAAAGAGAAGACCATCTTAACCTCTATGATTAAGTCGGATATCAAAACGGGGATTAGTCCTAAGTTTTTGGATATCGTAGACACTTTGCCTTCTACTGTAGGTATTTATTATATCTTGGACAAAGAAGGTAATATTATCTTCATCGGTAAGAGCAAGAATATTAGAAAGAAAGTCTTACAGCACTTTACAAGTAATTCGCTTATATTCAAAAAAATACAACAAGAAACCTATACTGTCACTTTCGAAAAAACAGGTACTGAACTCATCGCGCTTCTAAAAGAGGCTGAAGAGATCAATACCAATAAACCAAAGTACAATAAGGTCAGTAAGAAAAGTGTATTCCCCTACTCTATTTATTTAAAAACTAATCTAGAGGGATACTTATACCTATCTATCGAAAAGACAGATGGTAGAAAAAGAAATCTAATGGCGTTTACATCGCCTAATGAAGCTAGAAAATTCTTACATAAGATATTCCAAGGTCAACAAGAGTTACCTTATGTAGAGTTTATATATGAGAAAAAATCAACTAAAATAACAGCTGATAACTTCTTCACCAACTTTACCTCGACAAGGGAAGAGTTCAATGCTAATATACTTGAACTATTTAAACCTTATGATATAGATAAAGACCATGTTCTAATCTTAGACAAAGGCCGTAAAGTAGATGAGAAAAGTGCTGTCGCTTTAGAAAAAGGGAAGCTAAACGGATATTGCTTCTATAACTTAAACCACCAAATCAACGCCCCAGAACGAATAGCAGCCAATTTAACGCCAATTTTGTTTAATAGAAACAACAGAAATATCATTCTTAATTATCTAAATAAGAAGATCGGTTACAAATTAATTCACTACTAAAAACAGTTTTTGTGAGACGCAGATTAAAAAACAAATGGGATATCCTACAGCAGAAGATTTACATCATTATTTATGGTTCAAATACTTTTGCAGGTAAATTATTTGATATTGCCTTACTAGCGGTTATTCTGATGAGTGTACTTCTAGTGATGCTTGAATCGATAGAGAGCTATGATATGAAGCACCACACAGGTCTAGTAGTCTGTGAGTGGATTATCACTGTGTTTTTTACCATAGAGTATATCCTTAGGATTCTTTGTAATAAAAAACCGCTTAAGTACATCTTTAGTTTTTATGGAATAGTAGATCTTATCTCTATTCTACCGATGTATTTATCGTTCTTTATTCCTGGTTCTAGAGCACTTACTGTTGTAAGAGCACTGCGTTTACTGCGTTTATTTGGTATCTTAAACCTTGTACCATACATTGGACAACAGTCACACTTAAAGCTAGCTCTTAAGTCTAGTAGAACGAAAATTATTGTATTCGTATACTTTGTACTTGTGATGTCGATCTTATTAGGTGCGCTAATGTATGTTATTGAGAGTAAAGAAAGTGGCTTTACGAGTATACCTAGAAGTATCTATTGGTGTATCGTAACGCTTACTACAGTGGGGTATGGAGATATCGCTCCACAGACCCCACTAGGTCAGATGATAGCATCTTTTATCATGATTATGGGTTACGGTATTATCGCCGTTCCTACAGGTATTGTGACAGCAGAGTTCTCTAATATTAAACGCAACAGATTAGATGCGAAGAGAAGAAGAAACTGCTCTACATGTACTACTACAATCTACGATGATGATGCAAATTACTGCTATAACTGCGGTCAAAAATTAGGAGATGTCTACGAAAAATAACAATTATCTTATTGTTGTCATTGGACCTACAGCGATTGGAAAAACAGCTTTAGGAATCAAACTTGCACAACATTTTAATACCAATATAATATCATGTGATAGCCGCCAATTCTATAAGGAAATGGCGATAGGAACAGCTGTGCCTTCTAAGGAAGAACTAGCTGCTGCTCCACATCACTTTATTCAGAATATCAGCATTCACGATACTTACTCTGTAGGAGATTTTGAAAGAGAGGCACTGGCTAAGCTAGATGAGCTCTTTACAGATAATCCTGTACAGGTTATGGTAGGTGGATCGGGACTATTTGTCAATGCGATCCTAAATGGGCTTGATGACTTCCCTGATGTAGATCCTGGTATTAGAGAACAATTAAATCAAGACTTAGCAGAAAAAGGCCTTCCTTATTTGCAAAATATGCTAAAGGAATTGGATCCTATTCACTATGAAAAAGTAGCGATAGACAATCCTCAAAGAGTAACTCGAGCATTAGAGATCTGTATAGGTACTGGCAAGCCCTACTCTAGTTTCTTAAATATAAAACAACACGCTCGCAACTTCACTCCTATCGTGATAGGTCTAGAAGCTGATAGAGAGAAGATGTATGAGCGCATTAATAAACGTGTGGATATCATGCTAGATAATGGCCTTCTAAAGGAAGCTCAAGATTTATATCCGTATCGCGATAACAATGCATTACAAACCGTTGGCTATCGAGAATTATTTGCGTACTTTGACAACGAATTCACATTAGAGTTCGCTATTGAGGAAATCAAAAAGAATACACGCCGCTTTGCTAAACGTCAGATTACTTGGTTTAAACGTACTCCTGATGTTATGTGGTTTGACTACCTTACTGCACCAGAACAAATCTTAAAAGCTGTAGAAGATAAAATACAGTTTTAAGGAAACATAAAACCGAGAACGGGGAACTGAAAACAGGGAACAACGATTTCACAAATTTACAGTCTCACAAAAAAACAACAGCACAAAAAACAAAAAAACCATGCCTATATCACCCAACTTTACATCTATATTTACACAGAGCTTCGATGTTGATTACTTTGACTGCGATATCAATGCTCAGTTAAAAACAGTAGATTTATGTAAGATGATACAGATGGCTTCTTCTAATCATGCAGTCTTAGGAGGGATAAGCTTTTGGGATCTGCAAGAAGCAAACCAATCATGGGTAGTCTATAAATTTAGAGTAGAAATAGACAGAATGCCTAAGTGGCAAGAGCGCATTGATATCACTACTTGGATAGAGACATTAGATGGTATTCGTTCTGTGCGTAACTTTGAGGTACACTGTAACGGAGAGCTTGTCGCAAGTGCTAGCTCGATGTGGGTAATCATGAATACAGTAAGACGTCGTCCTGAGATGATGGCTATTCCTCATGACCACTTTACTAAACACGAGGACAAAAAAAGTATCCAAAATGAGTTCACCACTTTTCAGAAGAAACCTGAGACAACGCATTTAATCACAGATAAGGTAAGATACTCTGATCTAGACATGGTTAATCATGTAACTAATATCAAATACTTAGAATGGGTTATTAATGCCTTAAAAGTATCGGAAAACACTTCTAAAGACATTTCTGTAGTTGATATGCACTTTAATAAAGAACTTCGTTTTAATCAGGAGTATACCATAGAACAATGTGTTGCTAATAACAACCACTTTGTAATCAAATCTAATGAAGGAGACCTTAACTTCCAATGTGTGATAGAGTAGATAGAAGAGAACAGACTTATTATCATAAATAACAAAGGCTAATACATCGAGATGTACTAGCCTTTGTTTTATTATTTAGTTCTTAATAATATTATCGCAAAATCAGTTCAGAGAATTTAGATGCTCCTGTTCTAAGAATATCAGCAGTTACTTCTTCTAGTTGATTTGAATTAATCAATCGATATAGTTCATTTTCTTGGTTACTTAATGTATCATATAATTCTAGATACTTCTCATCAATACCTTTATACTGATCTATAACTAGATAATACTTATTCTGTTCAGGATATTCTACTAATTGCTTAGAAAAATCATTTAATCTAAAGTTTAAGCTTTCTAATTCAGATATATCTTTCTGAATAGTATCTATTGTTCTATTCGAATTAATATCAATACACTTTACACTATAAATAGATCCATTTCCTCCTATCCCATTTAATTTATAATCAAAAAACAAGGAAGGAATTACCTTCTTTTCAATCTTATAATCAATATCTATGATGTCTTCTAGAGGTTCTCTAAAGTGACTATTAATACGATTATAAAACACCTCATCTTTTTTGTTACTCTTAGTACTTGTCCTCAAGTCACCTATATATTTCTCATAGAATTTACTAAAGAAAGTTGCATCTATATTCATATTTAATTCAACTGGTTTGTCAAATTGAATTATTCCGTTATTATAAACTGCTAAACGATCTAAGTACTTCTTTAAAATATTAGTATTCTCTTCAATAAATAAATCTTCCTTAGCATTTAGTTCCAAAACTTCACTAATCTTCTTTATATTGAAATTTAATAGTTTACTCTTATTGTCATAGAATCTAGTAATAAAACTAATCTTTGATTCAGAAAACTTATAAAACACATTATTGGTTGAAGAAACCGCTATTAGTCCAATAACAATATTCTCCCTAGACAAGGAGTTATTAAAGTATCTAATTAAACTGTAATACGATTTCATTTTAATAGTTTGTTTAATATGTTGGAAATTCTAGTATTTCGTTCTTGATTACTAAGTATCTCTATTATTTTAAGCTTACCTGCCTTACTCAATCCTACTTTTGACGGAAGGCTATCTAACACCTCTGGCAAGACCACTAGTGTTGTGTTAATTTTTTCAATAATTCTAATATTGAATTTTGAAAGTACTTCATTCTCAGCAAAATTACAAATCTTTTTGGTGAATTTTGAAGCAATTAACATATTTACAAGACTGACATCCATTACATTAATTTTCAACCCTTTATAGTTAGTTTGATTACCAAAAAGTTGTGTATGATCAATAGCAACAAAGTCTATTTTTCCTTGATCCTCAACTAACAAAAGATTAGGATTGTTGATTCAACGATCTCTATTAGCTAACCATACATCACAAAAGGCTATATCTAAAAATTTATAAGGATCTAAGTATTGATTAAAATCATTCTTATTAGATAGAACTAAGTTATGATAGTCAAGTTCTGTTTGATTATGAATCTCTTTGGAGCCAATAATAAACAACTCTTCAATATCAAACTGACTGTATTTAGATATGATATTATTGGCGATCAAAAACTCTTGAAGTAACTTATTCTCAATCTTTATTATCTTGATATCTGGCACTCTTATTCCCCAACTTTTATAAACCTCATTTCCGATCAATTCATTAATGATATCTTCCAAAGGAGGATGGGTTTTAAAAATAGTTTTTGCATAATAGATATCAGTATCAGCTCCTAATATTTTTATTGGAATACTATTAGTTTCTAATATCTCGAGAATCTGTATAGCGCCAATTACCTCCATATCAATTCAGTATTTATTTCGTTTTATTAGCCTTATTTATACCACTTAATACACCGCTTATATGTAAATATAACCTATAAAACAGATACTTACCCAAAAAACAGATGTATATATTATATTTTTTAAAGAATGTCTTTTTACAATCAACTGTTTATACAATATAAACACATTCTTAAAACACTTTTAAATTACAACTAGGCAAAATAAACTACCTTTACGCCCTAATTAATCTAAGATGTCTACACACAAGGTAATTAAAGCCAAACAATTTGATCAAGATGTACCTATTGAATTCTTTATGCTAGAAGACAATAGTCATCTATTCAACTTTGATTACCACTATCAATGTAACTTCTATCAGATCTACTGGTTTACCCAAACCAAGGAGACAACACAAAAAGTTGACTTTGAGTCCTACCCTATCTCTGATGATCAGATATGGGTCATCTATCCTGGGCAAATGCACAATATTAATCCTGATGGAGTAAGGGGATATTTTATCTCTGTCAATAAAGATTTCTTTAACCGCATTCTCGCCAAAGAATTTAACGAGCACAAGTTTAGATTTAATCCTCCCTTATGGTTTGAGTTATCAGAAGATAAAAAAGAAGTCTTTAAAGCAATCATGTTTTTATTCCAACAAGAATGGGATACACAGAAACGCACTTATATACTAGAGAAGTACCTCAATATCTATATCTCCCATATTCAAGGCTTAAAAGAGCTCTCACAGGACAATCCGCTTATAGATACTAGAGTCTTAAAGTTATTAGAGCTGGTAGAAGAAAACTATACTATACACCATCCTACCGCCTTCTACGCTGATAAAATAGCATTATCTGTAAAGCGAATGAATGAACTGGTAGTAAAGGCTACTGACTATACCCTTAATCAACATATTCACAACAGAATACTTCTAGAAGCAAAGAGGCTAATAGGATATGCTGACTTGAATATCCAAGAGATTTCAGCCGAATTAGGCTTTAGTGAGGTCAACTATTTTAACCGCTTCTTTAAAAAAAGTACAGGAGTAGCTCCATTAGCTTTTAGAGAAAATGTGAAAAAAGTCCAATAAGAGTACTTGTTTTGCCAAGGTCTAAGTGAATCAACAGGTTTACTTTTGCCCCATCAAAATATCAATATGAATAAGTTAACAAAAGCTCAGTTTATAGTCGTGATTATTTTATCATTACTATCTGCTATCGAACCTTTTAGTATAGATCTGTACTTACCTGGTTTCTTAAAAATCTCACAGACCTTTAATACAGATCTAAAAAATGTACAGTTGTCCCTTTCTTTCTTTTTAGGAGGATTCGCAGCAGGACAGCTATTTTGGGGAATTATCTCTGATCGTTATGGTCGTAAACTTCCGACTATTGCCTCTTTAATTATCTTTATCCTTGCATCGGTAGCTTGTATCTATGCAGAGACCATAGAACAGTTCTGGGCAGCTCGATTCTTTCAAGCTTTTGCAGGATGTGCAGGAGTAGTTATCGCTCGTGCCGTAGTGAATGAATACTACTCTGCTGACCAGAGTATGAATGTGTTCTCTTTATTAGCCATTATTGCAGGAGTAGCACCTATCGTAGGTCCTATCGCTGGTAACTTTCTGATCAGTCATTTCGTATGGCAATCTACTTTCGTTACTTTAGTGATATTAGGTATCATCTGCCTATTAGCTGTTATCATCTTCTTGCCTGAAACACGTATTGTCACAGAGAAAAAAGATGTTAACCTTATGGCAGACTTTAAAGAAATAGTACAAAATAACGTCTTTGTCAAATATACATTGATTGGAAGTTTAACCTATAGTATCTTAATGATCTACCTAGCTAATGCTCCTTACCTTATTATGGAATATGGAGGAATGTCTTCAGATATGTTTAGTGGTATATTTGCTTTTAATGCCATTGGATTAATCCTTGGGGCATGGCTGGCAAACTCTGTATTCTCTCGCTGGTGGACTGTAGAACAAATCGTAAAATACACCGTGTATTTCGGTATTGCTTGGACAGTAGCCTTCTTAGTTATGTGTGTGCTAAAAGAACCTATTGAAGCCTTATTAGTACCACTATTCTTCATTGTACTAACTCTTGGAGTACTATTCCCTACAACTACTAAATTAGCCTTAGCGCCGTTCACTACTAATAGTGGATCTGCGTCAGCTCTACTAGGTACTTTACAACTGCTATTTACCTTTATCATATCAGCCGTGACTAACTTAATCCCTGCTGACATCATGACCTTGACTGCTTATTCTTTACTTGCATGTCATCTGTTATATCTAGGATGTTATCTGATTAAAGAGAAACAAACTGAATAATATAATTTTAATACAAAAAGCCTTGTGACTGTAAGTTACAAGGCTTTTTTAAAACAATAATTATACTAATTACTTTTTTTATAATTTACTGGGTTTATCCTAACCTGCTTAAGATTATCTGGCAGCTCTACAAAATATTCTGATCGATAAGGGTTGTAAACTTTAGAGAAGAAGTCTGTTGATATAACTTGAGCACCACTAGAGAAAGCAGCTTTAGAACGAGTATGATCATTGACTTTCGCTTCATAGGTATCTATATCTGATCTAGTTCTCACAAGATAGCCTTTAGTGACGTATTCTTTTATATCCTCTTGGCGTACAATAGCATTATCTAAGAGTAAAAACACACCATAAGTATCCGTTGGTTTAGACTGTACAAACATAACTCTTCCTTCTAAATTTGGACGATTGTGTACATAAGCTGATTCACCTTGATTTACCCCTCCTGTAGAAGGTAATAACATAAATAACAGTTTCCCTTTAGACTGAGATACAAGTGGCCAGTTATGATTAGCCACAGCCTCTTTAAGCGTTTTATAATTTCCTCTTAAATCATCAGGTGTAATCAACTTCTCTCTACCTATAATATCAACAATCTCTTGATCTAATAGGTCAAATGCATATTCATCATATTTCAATACTTCTGTTGGATTCTTAAACAAAGGCCAATTTGAATCTTTTGCTTCAATCATGATAAATAAAGGGATGTGATCTACATGCTGATCAGACCATTTTTTTATACTTTGTAATGCTAATTTTAACGTTGGATATTTAGACCTAAAATCTACATCTGCCATATGCAAAACTTTAAATCCAGGCTTATCTAAATCTGTTATGTTATGCTTTGCTAGCTGCTTCACTCCTACTGTTTTTAAATATTCATAGCCTGCTGGATTTGTATATCTATTGCCTGTTGAATCATAATACACATCCAGTTCCAAACTTCTCAATCCACTGTCTAACTGAATCTCAAAGCTTGGGTGCTCATAAAACAAACTCTCCTTAAAACTAATTTCATTAGGGTGATACTCTTTAAAAAAGTCTAACTGCTCTTTAGTCATTCCCTCTAATAACTTCCCTTTTGACTGATCTACAATTTTAGATACATAATCAAGGAGATTAGGGTCTACTGGTTCTGCATAGCTATTATGTGTCCCTAGAACTTGAATTTGATTAATTCGTAAATCACTAGGTAAATTTATTTCTTGTTTTGTGTTTATTTGTCCATACATCACTATAGGTAATAGCATACCTAACAGAATACTACTTAACTTTATATTTCTATTCATCTTCTTTTATATTTGAAATCCACAATGGTTCTGACGGCCATTGTTTATTAGGTTCATCACTCGTTTTGAATATGATTTTTGATGCCCCAAAAAATTCTTTATAAGTAATATAGTTCCTTTGATAATCCTTATTATTATACGCTACCTCTTGTATATAAGAGCTTCTTTCTTTATTACTAATTACTAAATTATTTCGTATAATAACCTTTTCAAAAACAGGAGCATTGAGATAAAAAGTATCCGACCCCACATTAGCAGCGCTGAATCCTAAACTCCTTAAAACAAACCATGCTGACATTGTTCCTAAATCATCATCCATAGTCCGTAAAAAAGCTTGAGGTGCATTCTTATAAATCCTTCCGATGTAAGGATCAATTCCTTTACTGTTGTCATTAAAGTAGAACTGAATACTCTCTCCTAGTAGTAAATCATGGATCAATTTCTGACTCTTATGAGCACTTCTAGTAGCATTGTACAAACTAGATGTCTGAAGATCTGGCTGATTGGCGTGATTATAATAATGACCTTCAAAAAAAGTATCTAATTGGTCTTCAAATTCTTTTTCAGAACCTATAAGACTAATTAAGCCTTTTATATCATAAGGTACTAACCATCTATATTGCCAGATAGTTCCTTGATATAATCCTCTTGCTTGCATTTTATCCACATCGTGAGTCTGAATATCCTTAAAGTCCTTTAGCCAATATTTCTTATACTCTTTAACTTTTTCTAAATAATAGTTTGCAGATACAGTATCTTGAACACTTTTAAATATTTCACTCAATGCCCAATAATCATAAGATGATTCTAATGCCTTATCAGGAGAAGAAAAATCAAGTTGCTCAGCTTCCTTAACAAGGTACTCCTTAATGGAATCTATAGGTAACTGATATCCTTTATTCACTGCATCAGCCAAAACAACTAAAGCGTGCTCTGTCCTCACTGTAGGGCCAGGTTCATTGAGTGTAGAGAAGTCTTTTTTACCGTATGGATACATATTAGCAATAGAGTGAACTACATCTTTATACACTTCAGGATATAATATAGAATACATAGGAATAACTTCTCTATAATTATCCCATAGCGCCCAACCATGATATACATTAAAATCAGCTTTTTTCACCTCACCACTAATTGTTCTATAAGTCCCATCTGCTTCAGATATTAGATAAGGCGCCTGAAGAGTCCTGTAAAGCAAAGAATAAAAAAGCTTTACCCTCTCATCATTCTTATCACTAACCTCAGTAGCAGATAATAATTCATTCCATCGCTCTGTAGCTAGAGTTCTTGTTAAATCAAAACTTTGCCCCATTGCTATTCTGCTCTTTGCATAGTGTTCTGAAACAGATGAAAAACCAATCTGTAATTCGACTTTAGAGGAGGGAAAATCAACGATAAATTGATATTCTCCTACCTTTCTTAAGATGGCTCCATTTCCTAAATCTATACTAAAATAAAAATGATATATCCCAGCAGAGCATGTTGTTTTAGAGCTGATCTTTCCCTGAATAACCTGATTAGATACTTCATATTCAGCACTGACAAAAGCACCACCTGTAGCACTAGATAAATCCACAAATAGTTGCCCTTTATTAGGGAAGGAATATCGATGCACTCCATAATTATGTCCTACAGTAAAGTCAGCCTTAATCTTATTTGTAAATTCCACCTTGTAGTAACCAGGTGTTCCCTTTTCTTTCTCTTTGATTAACTCTGTTTCAATATTACTTCCTATAATTGGTTTGATTAGAATATTACCTCCACTTCCCTTACATCCCACTCCCTGAAGTCTAGTATGAGTCACGCCTTCAAATTGTTTTGCTCTATTATCGTATCCTGTATGATTATAAGGATATGTCTCTGGAGAAATACATAGCATACTAAATGGAAAAGAAGCTCCAGGAGACAACTGTCCGTAATCCCCTGAAGTTCCTAAAAAAACATTCACTTTATCACTTAATTTATTTTTTTGTCCATAACCACATTGAGTTGCTATAAGCAATAAAATAAGAAACTTCCTCATCTTATGGATCTAACGGCTCTAAAGGATTTATTTGTAATAGTAATTCAGATGGGTAAAAGTCTAATAACTCCCCTTTTTTCTGCTTAACTATTTTCCCTGGTAAATAACCTAATTCACGCATAAAACGTTCTAAAAACTTCTTATCTGCTATTGACTTTGTATGTAACTCATAAGAGACAATCATACTTTTTTGTTTAATATCAAAACCATATTCAATCATTAAACGAGTAGCATTTCTAAGATTAGTAGTCGTATGTCTAGCATAAGGTTCTACAATAATTACCTCTTCCGGAATATTATATAACCCTATTAATTCTTTTTTCATTTCTATAGCTTCACAAGTCTCTGTACGATTTGGGTGTACGTGTCCACCTGAAACAATAATAAAAGGCGCCTTACCTTGTCTATACTGTTCTACTGCTAATTTTAGATTCAATTTTCCTAACGCCCCCAAAGGATCTCTATAATTCTCTGGTCCATCTCCTAGGACGATTAATGCATTGTATTCATACTTTTTAAAATCAATGCGTTTAGCATATTCTATAGCGCTCTTATTATACAATGCCGCTAGAGGCTCATATCTAATACCTTCATCCCTGTGGTTCATATACATCAAATACAGTCCATAATCCAACATTGGTTCAAAGAAGCTAGCCTTAGAATAATCTGATTCATTTGCTAAATGTTTTGCCCAAAATAAAATAGCTCTTTTAAAATAACGTGAATTCTTATCATAAGATACTGAATCAATATTTGGATAAAATGGCTTCTCTCCTAATCCATACACTTTTAAGGTATGATTTAATCCACTAAAGTTTAACTTCACTACATTAGAGATAAAATCTTTCTGACTCATCTCATTGTAATTAATGTATTTTTTAGACTGCTTTAATTCTTCAAAGAAAGTTTCTACTTTCTTCTCTTTATTATTTAAAGCAACTAACTCATCAGAGATACTTTTTATCTGATCGTCTGTAAAAATATAAGAATGAACCAATTCTTCACTCTTAGGGAAAGTTTCACTATTTACTAACTTGTTGATTAGATCTAGTCTATTATGTTTTATTTCTGTAAAAGTCTTATTATCATTGAGCAACTTAACAAGACTAGGTTGTTTAGAAAGCTGATCTAAAAAATAAAAATTACTATTTCTTAACAATGTTACACTTTTATTCTCACCACTTTGTCCGAAAGAAAAAGTACATACAGCGAGTAAGAAACCTACTACTATTTTTTTCATTTGTTTTATATTACTTAATATTAATAATTAGGATTTTGTTCGACTTTAGAAGTAGCCCCATCTACATATCTTTGTGGAATAGGAAAATATTCATTCTTTCCTTTAGTAAAATGAGCATTTGTCAAAAATGAACGTTTATGCTTCTCTGCTTCTAGATACTCTTGATTAATAACCTTATCTGCTATCCCCCAACGCACTAAATTAAAGAATCGTTCTCCTTCCATCGCCAACTCTAATCTACTCTCTAATTGTACAGCCTCTCTAGCCTTATTTACATTACTCCAGCTATCATTATATAAGCCTATTTTATAATTAGCAGCGTATGACTTACCATCTAAAGCCATCACATACTTTGACTCTTTTGCTCTTTTTCTAATCGCATTTACGATACTTCGAGCTTCTTCTAATTTACCTAACTCTACAGCTGCTTCTGCCTTCCATAACATTACTTCTGCATAACGAATAATATAATAATTCAACGCAGAAACATAAGGCCAAGTTGCGCCATAATAAGGTGATTTAGCAGAAACTATACGTTTCTTTGGTGCATATACTCCATAAGTAGCTACATCCCTTGCCCAAGATGCATCATATGTCACTCCTAAACCTTTATATGTTATACCTGGTCTACCTATGGTATAATCTAATCTTGGATCTACGAAATCTTGACTGTTTACATCTACATTATCTTTTACAGGTAATCCGTTAGCATCTGTCTTAAAAGCATTAACTAGATTTTGAGAAGGTCTATGAAAACCATACTGAGGATAAAAAGGGCCTCCTGGAGCTGTAAGACGATCTCCTATACTTCCATTATAGTTATTAGGATCACCATCATTAATAGAATGTTGTACTGCAAATATTACTTCTAAGCTATTGTCATTTTCTGGTAAAAACACATCTTCAAAATTAGACAGAAGTTTATATTGACTTGACATCACCTCTTCTGAGATTGTATAAGCCTCTTGCCATTTCTTTTGATATATCATTGTCTTCATCAGATAAGCTTTAGCAGCAATGCTAGTAGGTCTTCCTATTTGTGCTTGCTTAGAAGGCAATACTTTTGATGCATTATCAAAATCTGTTGCTATTTTTTGCCATAACTGTTCAGAAGTAAACTCTACATTTGATCGATTATAATCCTCTACGTTAACAACTTTTTCATCTATATAAGGAATTCTATTGTAAATCTTCTTTAATTCAAAGTAGTAATGTCCTCTAAGAAAGAATAATTCTCCCTGTCTCTGCTTCTTTAGTTCAGGATCAAATGCTACTGATTGATTTAATAATCGTAGAGCGTCATTTACCCTTTTAATACCTTCATATAATGCACTCCACTTTCTTTCTATATCTATTACTGTTGGGTCTGTCTGGTATAACTCCATTCTGTGGATTTGCCCTTGATCACCAGTACCTCCACCTCCTTTATATGCATCATCAGAAGTCACATCTCCAAAACTCCAATTAGACGCTGGAGAATTCATTGCATTTGAAGCATTATCCATCTGTCCATTCAGCATCTTATAAGCCCCTATAATTACTCTTTCCACATTCTTAGGATCTGTCATCTTGTCTGGTGATACTTCTCCATAAGTAGTTTCGTCTAAAAAGTCTTTAGAACATGAACTCATTACACCTGCCATAATAGTTGTGACAAATAGTATCTTATATGTTTTATTTGAAATATATCTTTTCATTACTTGTATTTTAATAATTAATACTTAATCCCATAGAGAAAGTACGTGCAGGTGGATAAAGCCCACGATCAATACCTATATCTAAATTTTTATTACTCTTAGAATAACTTTGTAGTCCCACTTCTGGAGTTAATCCACTATAGTTAGTAATCGTAAATACATTTGTTGCTTGTAGATAAACTCTCATTTTCAGCTTTTTATGAAGTTTTTCTCCAAAAGAGTAACCTAGTTGTAAATTATTTAACTTGAAATATGAGCCATCCTCCACATAATAAGATGAAGGGCGTATATTGTTATTTGTATCATCTAAGGATAATCTTGGTATAGAAGCATTCGGATTTTTAGGTGTCCATGCCCCTAATACATCAGAAGACTTATTATAAGCTGATTGATTAAAGAAATGAGAGTTATATTTTGTTAAGTTATAAATCTTATTGCCAAAACTTCCATTAAAAAACATACTTAAATCAAACCCTTTATATTTTAAATCTACATTAAAGCCAAGAATAAAATCAGGGTGAGGAGAACCTATAAATGTTCTATCATTGTCATCTATTACACCATCATTATTTACATCTCTAAAGATTAAATCACCTGGTTTTGCATTAGGTTGTAATTTATACTGATCGATCTGCTGTTGACTTTTAAATATCCCATCATTAACATAACCAAAGAATGAGCCTATTGGTTGACCTATAGCAGATCTAGAGATTTCTTGTCCAAAGTTTACACTGTGTAAAGACGAAGAAGGAATACCTAGATAATTAACAGAGTTTAATGCTGTCAACTGATTTTTATAAGTTGTAAAATTGAAATTAATATTATAGTGAAGATCCTTAATATTATCTTGATAAGATAGATTTAATTCTAAACCTCTATTTGTCATCTCTCCATCATTTACCCACTGTCCATCATTAGTACCACCATAAGTCAAAGGCAGCGATTTATAGACCAAAATATCTTTTGTTTTCTTGTTATAGATATCTGCTGTTACACTTAGTTTATCGTTAAAAAAACCTAAATCAACTCCTAAAGAGCTCTGTGTAGTAGTCTCCCATTTTAGCTCTGGGTTAGGTACTCTAGATTGAATCAGACCTGTCTCAACAGATGACTGTCCTCCATTAATATCATAATTTGAATTATAGCTATTACTAGAATAACTTTTTATAGTTGAGTAAGAGGGTACCTGTTGGTTTCCTGTAACTCCCCAGCCACCACGAAGTAAAAATGAAGTAAACGTATCTCCTAAATCAAAAAAGTCTTCTTTATCTATCCTCCAACCAAGTGACACAGCAGGAAAAGTATCCCATTTATGATTAGCTAATCGCGAAGTTCCATCTCTACGCATTGTAGCAGACACAATATACTTTCCATCATAATTATAATGAACTTTACCAAAGAAGGAATTTAATGACCACCCATTAGCGTTACCTCCATTTAGTTGATTGGCTGTACCATAATCTAAAAACCAATAATTAGGATCTTCGTACATAAAGTTCTGTCTTGAAGCAGAGAACCCTTCATAGTAATACTCAACTGCTTCTTGTCCTAATAAGACATCAAAATTATGATTGCCTAATTGTTTTTTATAACTCAGTGTATTAGTAAAAGTAAATTGATAATTAAACGAATTTCTAGTAGATAGTGAATTAACTGGATTAATAACTAATATTTCATTAAACTTTGGTGAGAAGTTCCTTCCATTAATATTTACATAATCTAGCCCTATAGATGACCTAAAAGTAAAATCACTTAGCTTTAACTCTGCGAATAAATTACCTAGTAATCTCAGCTCTTTTGTCTTATTATTTTTATTTCGATCTAAACGCCCTCTAGGATTTTGAATATCATTTAATGGATTACCCGAGAACTCTCCTAACTCACTATAAACAGGCACTATAGAAGGATACATAAATGCATTATATACTATTGACCCTAATGCTGCATTAGTACCGATACCAACATTTTCTGTATATGAGGCATTAAGATTCTCCCCTATTGTCAAGATCCCATCAAAGAATCTATAATCTGAATTAAAACGTCCTGAAAATCTTTTAAAATAAGTATCTTTTATGATTCCTTGTTGATCAAAGTACCCTAACGAAAAAAGCTGACTAGAGTGCTCCCCTCCTTTTGCTAATGATATATTGTGAGATTGAATCGTAGCAGGATTAAATATTTCTTTAACCCAATCTACATTACCACTTTTAATAGTTTTATCTTTATTTAAATAAAGAGGAATAGTTGCCCCAGTAGGATCATTTCCATAAATATCATGTTTAGGAGCAACACCATCATTTTTATAAGCTTGCCATAACATATCACCGTACTGCTGAGCATCAAGCATCTTAGGTAGGTTAAAAGCACTTTGAACACCTGTAAAACTACTTACATCTATAGATATTTTTTCATTTCTCCCTCCTGACTTTGTTGTAATTAAAATCACTCCATTAGCCGCTCTAGAACCATAGATAGAAGATGAAGCAGCATCTTTTAATACTTGCATTGAAGCTATATCATTACTATTAATCGAATTCAACCCATTAGCTACAGGTACTCCATCTACAATTACTAATGGCTCATTATTATTAATAGTACTGAATCCCCTTATTCGAATAGAGTTCCCCCCACCTGGACTATTATCACTCATAACTTGTACCCCTGAAGCTCTACCTTGTAACATCTCGGCTACATCTGCCTTAGGTACATCCTTAATACCATCTACATTAATAGTCGAAATAGCAGCTGTAATATTTCGCTTGCTCTCTGTTGTATAACCAGTGATTACAATTTCTTCTAAACTACGAGCATCTTCTTCTAAGATTATAGAAGTATATTCTGGATTTTCTACCTTAATTTCTTTAGTATCATATCCTATATACTCTATTACTAATACGATCGGTTTATTCTGGGCTACTTCTAACATAAAACTACCGTCTAGATCAGTAGCTACAGCCTCTTTAGAATCTTTTATTTTTACAGTCGCTCCAGGAAGTGCTAGTCCATGAATGTCTTTAACTACCCCTTTTAAAACAGTCTTATTATTTTGCTGACCTGTATTAACCTTCTCTGCTTTAGGAATAACATATTGTGATTTAAAAGTGATGAGTTTATCTGATATCTTATATGTAGATCCTGTTCTTAAGGCAATATCTTCTAACAACTTCTCTAGTTCACGTTCTTTACTAGTAAATCTAAGAGCAATAGAGGTATCTAATCTAGAGGGAGAATAGACTACTTTATAAGTTGTTTGTAGTTCTATTTTTTCAAATAAACTCTTCACTGTTTCTGAAGAATTACTTACATAGACATGTACACCTACCTTATCAGAAATTGTCTGATTAGTAGCATAAACGCCTGTACTTAATAAAGAAAGACAAAAAAGATATGTCTCTACTCTTAACCGGCAATAGTAATTTAATCTCATTTCTTGGTGTTATTAATAATTATAGTTTTATTTTCATACTTATAATCAAAATCATACATATAGCTGACACTCTGAACAATATCTGCTAGAGTAGAGTTTCTAAAATCTGCTTGAATAAATTCTTTTGTTGAAATAATATCTTCCAGGAAGTGTATCTGGATATCAAACTCTTTTTCTATTATTTGTTTCCACTGTGTAAGAGTGATGTTGTTCATCATAAGATAAGATGATGTAGAAGAGATACAAGAAAACACGTCTATGGTGTTTTTATATAATCTATGGTCTTTTAGTAAGGCCTTTTGCTCAGCAGTTAAAATGACATAGTTTTCCCTATCTAACAAGTTACTAACCTTTACTCGTCCTGTAGAGACTTCTACTATATTTGGTTTCACCCAAAAAGAAGTTCCTAAAACTTGTGTCTCAAAATTATCTGACGAAATAATAAAAGGTCTTGAGGCATCTTTAGCAACTTGAAAATAAGCCTCACCTAGTAATTTAATCTCTCTACTTGATTGATTAAACTCATTTGACACAATTAATGTAGAGTTACTACTTAGCGTTACAGCAGTACCATCTGATAGAATAATATGTTTAGCTAACTCACTAGAAGTAGTGTATGTTAATTCTTGATTATTTATAGAGATATGCTTTTGATAAATAGTTAAGCCTATGACTAATAAGAGTGAAAAACCTATTGATAATAATCTATAATTCTTTCTTCTCTTTCTTTCTCTAGTTTTATACTTTATACTATTGTATATAGAGCTTCTCAGTTTGCTATTCTCTTGAATTATCTTTAATTCTATTAATGGTCTTTTCTGTAAATTATCAGAAAAGTCTTCCACAACTTTTTTTTCTGTTAAGTCAGATGTACCAAGTAAATATTTATTTAAAAAATGTTTAAACTTATTTTGCATAATTTAAGATTGTCTTACATAAGTAAGAGTCCTCTATTATTATAACTCCCTATGCAAAAACAAACGCTTAACTCATTCTTAATATCAGTAACACTTAGATAACATTGCTTTTAACTCAGAACAAAGTATAAACTGATAAACAAAAACAATTATAAAAAAGACGCTTAAATAAGTACCCCCTGCATACTCTAATATAGTTTTAGAACTAAGAGAAAAGTTATGAAGCAAAATCACTTTGCTATATTTAATTAGTACTAATTCTGGGTTACCCCCATCAAATAACCTATCACAATAATATAATCTACCAAATAAGGTAAAGAACTCTTAATACTTTTTAAAGCTTTACTAATTTGATTATCTACAGTACTTTCTGATATCCCAAGTTTTAATGCGATTTCTTTATAACTCAATTTATTACTATATCGAAGAACAAATATTTGATAACACTTCTCTGGTAGTACTTCTTGAGCCTTACTATATATCATATTAACTAATTGTTCCTTGAACATTATTTCTTCTTCTCTGCTTAATATTTCATTATCTACTAATACATTATATACCTCTTCTAACTGAACAGTATTAAAACTAGTTGTACTAATAGCTTTTAAACTTTTATTACGAACAGACTGTATTAAATAAGCTTTAGAATTATCGATTATCAAATTGCTGTAATTATTCCATATATTCACAAAAACATCTTGAACTATATCAGCTGATAGATCCTTATCTCTCGTAATATTACAAGAGAGATAATACAATATATCCCAATACTTATAGTAGTTAATATCAACCCATTGATCTCTTGATAGTGCCATCTTATGTCTGATTAATCGATGCTAAAGTATAGCTTGCACAACTAATAAGAATTAAATAATCATTAACAAAAAATTATATTATATAGATACTAAATTGAAAACTTCCCCCTTCCCCCAGTAACTCCATATCCCTAAAATATTCCTACTCAGATCGCTTCTTTCAGCAAGTATTCTGCTTACATATAAAGCCTATACTCCCTATTTTTTCCCTATCTTGCACCTATAAAACCATCCTCATGCTTCAAGGAAATATAGAGACAGCCAATTCTTCATTTATACATGTACAGATATACAATCAACAAAACATCTTTGATCATGCCAACTTTGGGCATCCCTATAGACCCATTCGTTCTTCCTTTCTATTTGTCAAAAAAGGAAAACTAAGAATAAGAGAACAGATTAATGAATTCGAAATCATAGAGAACTCTATCTTCCTTATTGATGTCAAATACGTATACGAAATCTTAGAGATAAGCCCAGATGCAGAACTGAGACTACTTAGCTATGATCGAAATTTCTTAGAAACTGCTTCTTTTAAGCTTCACCGATTAAAAGTATATAGAGATTTAAAAACACAATTACAACGCAATTTCCACATTAGCAAACAAGAACTAGAGATCTTCTGGACCAATGTAGAATCTCTAGGTTATTACCTGGAGCACTTCAAGGAGATTGAGTATGGTCAATACATTATAGAGAATTATTTTAATATCATCCTCTACCACCTAGTAAGCGTAGCCACGCCTAGAAGTGAAGACTCTATTAATCAAATGACCTCACAGCAAAAGATCACGTATAAATTCGTGATGTTAGTCTCTGATTATTACCTAGAGACCAAGTCTGTTCAGTTCTACGCAGATAAACTACAACTCTCTATTAGACACCTAAGTACAGTAGTCAAGGAAACTTCTGGAAAAACACCTATAGAGATCATCAATGAGTTTATATTTAACGAAGCTAAAGCACAGTTATCCACTACTACTTTGCCTATCAAACAATTAGCCACTAAGCTACAATTTAGTGATCAGTATGCTTTCGCTCACTTCTTTAAAAAACATCAAGGCACTAGCCCAACTCAGTATAGAAAGATGTTTAAGCTATAGAATAATACTTTTAAACATCTTTTTTGATATTCTTAATCATTTTATACCATGTACTACTGAACTAACTTTGTCGGCATAAAGTACAAATAAAATGAAAAGAAATATTCACAAATACTTTTGTGGATTAAGCTTACTACTACTCTCATATACTTCAATATATAGCCAAGTAAGCGACCAAACACTTAGTATAGAACAAGCGGTGAACTTAGCGATGCAAAATCATCAACAATTAAAAGTCACTGCTTTAAACAAAAACATTAGCGAACAACAAACCCAATTAATTAAACAGCAACGCCTTCCTAATCTTGCCTTTACTGCCAATGCTTCTTATATAGGAGATGCGCTTATATTAGACCGCGATTTCAGTAAGGTCATGACCAAGGATATGCCTCACTTTGGCAATAGCTATGCAGTACAGGCATCTGAACTACTATTTAAAGGGGGAGCGATTAATAAGAATATAGAACTTGCTCAAATAGGCGAACAGCTTGCCTCTCTAGACCTTGTACAAGATCAGCAAAGCATTAAGTTCTTAGTTATTTCTAACTACCTAGATGTATATAAACTGATTCATCAAGAACAAGTTTATCAAAACAATAAAAGATTAGCCCAAATCCGACTTGAGAATGTCAATAGATATTATAAAGAAGGAATGATGACACGTAATGAAGTAATCAGAGGTGAATTAGTTCTTCAGAATATGGATCAAGCCCTATTAAGTGTAGATAATAATCTATCGATTCTAAACTATAATTTGGCGATTGCACTAGGACTACCTACATCAACTAAAATAACACCTAATGAAGCTCTTGTACACAGACCACTAGAGGGCGATTATAACTATTATCTAGATCTAGCCTATACGCAACATCCGATGATACAAAGAGTAGAAAAAGGAGTCGAAGCGGCACAAAAAAAGATAGAGATTGCCAATACTGATAAGTATCCTGCTCTAGCTGCAGTAGGTGGGTATAACATGAGTCGTCCGATCACCACATCTAACCCTGTGATGGATATGTATTCTAACGCTTGGCAAGTAGGGGTATCTCTGACTTATAATATTGACAATTTATATAAAACACCCAAAAAGGTCAAACTAGAGAAACTTCAAAAAGACAAAGCTGAAGAAACATTCACCCTTGTACAACAACAATTAGAAATGGGAGTCAATGCAGCTTATACCAAATACGATGAGGCTATACAAAACGCTAATCTATTAAAGAAAAGTCAACAACTCGCACAGGAGAACTATAAGATAATAGAGGCTAAATACCTAAACCAATTGGCTATACAAGCAGAGATGACAGATGCAACTAATGCAAAATTAGAAGCCGAACTTCAGTACGCCAATGCAGAAATAAACGTATTATACCAATACTACAATTTATTAAAGTCAACAGGGACACTTTAATGCCCTACAGGGCATTTAATTAAGAATTACGAATTAAGAATGTTTGGCTAAGCCATAATGTACTTATATGACGCGATATAGATTGTGGTAAAATACAACGATGGCGCCGATTTGTAATCCGTGACGTGACATGCAGTACCTCCAAAAAAACAAAAAGTACAAACGACATTATATCTAAAACAAGCAATGGAAAATAAAGAAAATACAACTACTGAACAACCAGTTCAAGCTCCAGTAGAGCAAGTTGTAGAGGATAAAGCTAAAAAAGAAAAAAAGAAGAAAACAAAGATACTCTTAGTCAACACCCTAACATTTGCGGTAATAGGAATCGCATTTTTCTGGTTATTGACTAAATACTTTCACATCAACGATAGAGATTACACAGAATCAGCACAGGTAGAAGAGTTTATTAACCCTATCAATACCCGTGTATCTGCTTATATTAAAGAGATCAAGTTCATAGAACATCAGCAAGTCAAAAAAGGAGATACACTAGTTATCCTAGACAACAGAGAAATCTTAACGCAAGTAGAACAAGCTGAAGCAGCTTATTTAAGCGCATTAGCTGCTAAGAAAGTAACTAACTCCTCTATTCATACAGCATCAAATAATATCGGGGTATTTAGCTCTAATATTGAAGGGGCAAAAGCAAGATTGTGGAACGCAGAACAAAACAATAAAAGATACGAGAATTTATTACAAGCTGAGGCTGTTACCCAACAACAATATGATCAAGTAAAAACAGAGTACCAAGCTGCTAAATCTGCTTATGAAAGTTTAATAAAACAACAAAACACAACCAAACTTTCAGTTTCAGAGATAGAAACACGTCTTGCCCTAAATGAAGCGGATATCAAACGTACAAAAGCGATGTTAGATATGGCTCAACTAAACCTGTCATACACAGTAATTACAGCTCCTTATGACGGGGTGATGGGACGAAGACTAATCAGTGAAGGACAGCTACTCTCGCCTAGCCAGCAAATTACTACTATCGTAAAAGATAATGAGAAATGGGTAACAGCCAACTTTTTAGAATCTCAAATGAACAATATACAAATAGGTAGTATTATCGACATGACAGCTGATGCTGTAAAAGGAATACGCTTTCAAGGAAAAGTAACGGCTATCTCTGCAGCTACTGGTTCTAGATATTCTAGTATGCCTACGGATAACTCTACGGGGAACTTCGTCAAGGTACAACAGCGTATCCCTGTGCGTATCGAATTTACAGATACCAATGATATAGAAAACATCGCTAATCTTAAAGCGGGGATGAATATGAATATACAACTGGCTAACTAATTAGAAATTAGGAATTTTAAATTAGGAATCATAGCCCTTCGGGCTTTCTAAATATATCCTATAATTAAATTTCTAATTCTTAATAATGGAATGATTAATGTGCACACTATATTTTTAAATTCATCAAATCCGTTTTCTATGAAGAATGAAAATATAGTACAAATTAAAAGCTATGCTAAACTATATATTGCATATAAAGAAGCTCGTGAATCTCATTACTGGATTCGACTGTTAACTGACACAGACTATCTAACGACTAAACAGAGTACAAGCCTTTTGACTGACATAGATGAGCTGCTTAAAATTATAGGAAGCATTCTAAAAACAATCAAAGAAAAAGAAAAAATAATAAACCATACTTAGGGATGTACAACGTACACAATTCCTAATTATTAATTCTATACCATGTATAACAAAGGATTATTTCACTCTTGGGTACCAAAACCAGTCATGCTATTACTCATTGTAATCATAGCAGCTGTGTTCTGTAGTATTAGTGGAATATATACTACTAATATAACCAATATCGTGGGTAGTACAGGCTCGATGACAGAGTACTACCTATGGGCTAACTATGCCTATGCCATAGGTCTAGGTACAGTCATGCCTCTTATTGTTAGGATCAAAGCGAGATTCAGAACAAAAGAACTTCTTGTAACCTCCCTCACCATGTGTGGTCTATTATACTTGGTACAATCCACCACACATCAACCCTATATCATTATAGCCTCTTCTTATCTAATAGGAGTATTTAAAATGATGGGAATGATGGAAGTAGTATTACCCCTTATGATGCTTTTAAGTGTAGGAGGTAACAGAGGTATATTCTACAGTATCTACTACTCTGCCCTATTAGTTATCACCCAATTATCAGGTTACTTTGTAGCTAAGGTAAGCTTTATATTCAGCTGGCAGATTAGCTATATGAACCTAGCAATTATGTGCTTTGGAGCAGCATTGATTTGTATTATATTTCAGCACAATCAACGCTTTATGCGCAAGGTCCCTTTTATTTACATTGACTGGATTAGTATCCTTCTATTCAATGTAACATTCATGACCTTGGCCTATATCCTAGCTTTTGGAAAACAACAAGCTTGGTTTGACTCAGAGATCATAAGATATGCCTCATTATTATTTGGTATTCTCTTATTTATTTTTGTCATTCGCCAACAGTTGATTAGAAGACCATTCTTACCCTTAAATGCCTTTAAGAAGAATAATGTAAGACACGGAACGATTATGTTATTGTGTTTAGGAATGTATCTTGCCACTGCTACGATACAGAATATCTTTGCCGTAGGTATATTAGGATATAATCCGATGACCAATGCCTCCCTAAATCTCTTACTGATTCCAGGACTTATTACTGCAGCAGTTGTCTGTTATTATTGGTATAAAAACGAAATCCCTATACGCATGCTCGTCTTCTCTGGATTCTCTGCATTTCTTATGTACAGTGTGATGATGTACCTCGCTATGGCAACAGAATTCAGCTATTCGATGTGGTACCTACCCATGTTCTTTAAAGGATATGGAATGGGAGTTATCTTTGTCACCACTTGGTATTACACCTTAGATAAGTTAGACTTAGCTAGTATGTTAGGACTGATCGGTTTTGCTATTCTATGGCGTACATTTATCGCTGTAGGGATGTTTAGTGCATTATACAGCTGGACACAATATCAATTCCAAATACAAAGTCTAAACAACTTAGCTGTATACCTAGACGATGCCATGTTATTAAGATCAGGGGCTGGTATTAATCTATCCCTTATCCAACTAAATGGGGTACTCGCCGCTACCAAGACAGTATATGGATATATAAATATCGCTGGTATAGGTGTATTGTTATATGTATTATTCCACCACTACGGTAGAATACGCACACTGAAAACTCGTGTGTATATCAATAAACTAGGTAATCTTATGATGAGCAAAAAAGATAAAGAGAGTATCGAAAATCAACTCCCTAACAATATATAGATTTGTACTTTTGAATCTCTAGTACACTGCTTCTTCTAAAGGAGAAAGAACTAGAGATTCTTTTTAATTTTATAAAATAAAAGCGATTACAAAGTACTCTGTAATCACTTTTTCTGTTGTGATTGCACACCAAATCTTTAGATTCACGAACTCCTATATTTAAAATAGAAACAACGTAAGTAAATATGTGTACAGTACCAACTCAAGTTGCTACACTAACAGCACAAGTTAAGTTGTGATTGCACACCAATTATTCATAATCACGAACTCCTATATTTAAAATAAGAATAACGTAAGTAAACTGTGTACAGTACCAACATGAAAAGCAAACTACACCGATTCGATAAGGTTGTGATTGTACAACAAATATTCATATTCACGAACTCCTTTATCTAAAATAGAAACAACGTAAGTAAATACATGTACAGTACCAACCTTAACTGCTAAAACTTCACTCATTGTTAAGTTGTGATTGCACACCAATTATTCATAATCACGAACTCCTATATTTAAAATAGAAACAACGTAAGTAAATACGTGTACAGTACCAACTAAGAAGGCTGAGATTGAATATAAGCAAGCGTTGTGATTGCACACCAATTATTTATAATCACGAACTCCCATATTTAAAATAGAA
>NZ_DAMANB010000022.1:0-69075 GCF_032073645.1 Myroides sp. | reverse complement strand
CCTTTTTAGATTAACTAGACTTTTTGCCTAGTCCCCAACTTTTGTCACTGATCCTCTAAAATACAGTTTTTAGTATCTATTGAATACAAAAAAAGCCTAACTATTTAAAAGTAAATAGTTAGGCTTTTTTCTGTGGAGTCGCCGAGAATCGAACTCGGGTCCAAACAAGCAATCAGGAAGCTTTCTACACGCTTAGTTTTTTATTAGATTTTCGACCGTTGGCTTGGCAAAAAACAGCCACCAAAAGCTTAGTTCCTAAGATTTCGAAATGCTAGCGAAACAATAGACATCTCTAGGTTTACTTTACGGTTCCCCTTAACAAAGCGCCATAAACCAAGGCTCTTTAGGAGAATTCAGCTCTTCCACCTGGTGGAAACTAAAGGCAATCTTACTATAATTCAGATTAAGCAGCTAAAGCGTAGTTATTTTCGCCGTTTAAAAAGTTCGTTAGATGATATTTACGAGCAATCTAACAACGCTCGACGTGCTTACTAACTAATTCCACTCGCTGTCAATACCGATCGACCCCAATGATTGCCTTAGTTAGCAATGAAATGCAAAAGTACAATTTATTTTTAAAAAATCAAACAAATACTATTTCTTCCTCTTAGAATATTCACATACTGTATTTTATTCGTCAATACTTATTAAAAACTGTATATAATTCTAAAATTATGATTCAAAATAGTTGTGTGAGTCCGAAATAATTCTATATTTGAAAAACCAACCAAAAAACAAACAAACAAATTATGAAATTAGGAATTATTAAGGAGCGTAAATCGCCTCCTGATAGGAGAGTTGTGCTTTGTCCTAAGCAGGTAAAAAAAGCTTTAGACAAATATAACGAGCTGTCTATTAAGATAGAACATTCAGACATTAGAATTTTTAAAGATGAAAACTATGCTTCTGAAGGATTAGAACTATCAAGTGATATGACAGACTGTGATCTTCTCCTTGGGGTAAAAGAAATTCCTGTTGATTACCTTATACCAAATAAAACTTATGTCTTTTTTTCGCACACAATAAAAAAACAAGAACATAATCGCAAGCTCTTACAAGCTTGTTTAGAAAAGAACATTACATTAATGGATCACGAGACATTTGTAGACGGAAAAAACACTAGAATTATTGGCTTTGGTAGATATGCAGGTATAGTAGGTGCATACAATACGCTAAGAGGCTTTGGGTTAAAATATGAATTATTCGAATTAGCCAAGGCTGAAACCTTACTTCACAAAGAAGATTTAATCTATCGATTAAAAAAACAGTACTTCCCTCCTATTAAGATAGTTGTAACTGGAACTGGAAAGGTAGCACATGGTATTATGGAAATACTAGACGGGATGAAAATGAAGAAGGTTTCTAAAGAACACTTCTTAACCCAAAAGTATGATAGACCTGTATACACACAGATAGGTGTTGAAGACTATTACAAAAGAATAGATGGGACTGAAGGAAACAAACAAGATTTTTATGACCATCCTGAACTATACACTAGTGACTTCGATAGATTTACTCGTGTAGCAGATATCCTGATGACTGGGCACTTCTTTAAAAAAGGAGCTCCTGTTATCTTGACAAAAGAGATGCTAAATTCTCCTTTTAATCAAATTAAAGTAATTGGTGATATCTCATGCGATGTAGATCATGGCCCTATAGCCTCTACATTGAAAGCATCTACTATAGCAGAGCCATTCTATGGATATCATCCAGGGAAAGGTACAGAAGTAGAATTTGACCATCCTGCAGCAATAACAGTGATGGCTATTGATAATTTGCCTTGTGAATTACCAAAAGATGCTAGTGAAGGATTTGGTGAAGTATTTGTAGAACAAGTATTACCTGCCTTCTTTAATGGAGATAAAGATAAAATACTAGAAAGAGCTACTATTACTAAAGGTGGTAAACTAACAGATAGATTTAGTTATTTACAAGACTTCGTAGATAATAAAGAATAAATAGGAAAGGCTATCAGAATAATGATAGCCTTTTTTAGTAAAGAATACTTTTTATTTAAGTAATTGTATTTTAATTAGCATTTCTTGTGCATTCTTATTCTCAGCATCTAGCTCTAGTGATTTCTTATAACTTAATAAAGACATTTTATAATCCTTCATTAGAAAGTAAGCTTCTCCTAAGCTATCGTATAAATTAGCATTATTAGTATCATACTGAATCGCTAATTCAAATACCTTTATTGCCTTATCAATCTCTTTTCTCTTCAGAAAGTTATATCCTAAATTATTTAAATAGAATGACCCTGAGAGATAATGTTCTTTATCTGCTTTTAACGTTTTATACTTCTCTAAAGCTAAACTAAAGTTATTTTTAAACTCTTTTTCTAGCAGGGATACTAGGTTTATCTTAGGATAAGTAATTAATGCTGTTTCTATTTTATTATACAATTCTAACCAATCATCTTGTGCAGCATCCGAAGTATTATTCATCATTATTATCATTCCATAACGTGAATCTGGACAAACAAGAATACCACTTTGTACCCCTATTGACGTTCCTGTCTTTCCATAATAAGCACCTTCCTTCAGACCGTATCCCACATCCCAGAAATATCCTTTATCATCACCGTCTTCTTCTTCTTTAAATAATAATCGAGAGGCTTCCTTTATAAAAGGTTGATTGCTTTGTAACTGAAACTTCATAAACTTAGTTAAGTCAGGTAAACTACTTATCATACCATATGATCCACCTAATAGAGGATTTCTTAGTAAAGGAGCTACTTCCCCATTTTCGTTATAACTTATGGCTAATTGTTTCTTATACCTATCATACTCATTTAAAGAAGTCTGCTTCAAGTTAAGCTCATCCAGCAACTCCTGTAATAGCTCTTTATAAGGCTTGTGATATACCTGCTCTAAAATATAAGTAACTAATTCTGGTCCTACTGAGTTATAGTCGTAGAATGTACCTGGTTTCTTATCTAATTTGACTGTTTTTAATTCTTCTAATAGATCAGACATCGTATAACTAAATGGTCTATTTTCATAATATCCCTCTCTCGTCTTCTTATATATTTCATCTAACTCTTTAGGAGCTCTATCTTGAAGCCCCAAAGTATGTGTTACTAAATTCTGAATGGTAATAGGAGTTCCTTCAAACTGCAAATTTGGATAATCTCCTTTTAAATAAGTTCTGATATCATCATTTAGTGTAATCTTTTGCTCTAGAACCGCTTTAGCGACTAAAGAGCCTGCAAAAACTTTAGAAATAGAAGCAATCTCATAGAGTGTATTATCACTAGGTCGTTGTTTGGACTCTTTATCTAATTCTCCATAATACTGCTGATAAACCTCTCCATCTCTATAAATGGCAATCGCTAATGAGTTGACATTACCTTTCTGAAGAGTGCTCTCAGCATATTGATTTATGATCAGACATAGTTCTTTAAAAGATTTATCTACTCCCTTTTCTTGTGATAATTGTTGAATATTATAGTATTTCCCATTTCTATCTTTATATACATCATTTGCCATTCCTGTAAAAGAAATAAACAAAAACGATAATGGAATAATTAATTTATAGTTCATATTAAGAAGGATTAGGTACTTATATTTTAAAGCACTATAATACGATTTATTTTTTATTAACTAACAAATAATCACTCCTTTCCCCTTCATATAGAACGAACAAAGCCTATAAACACACTCTGTGCCTATAGGCTTTGTTTAACCCAGATTAAGCGATAGACATATAAACGAAAAGTAATTATACAAAATAGCTCTGAATTTAAGAAAAAAGCATACAGTAGTATGGTTTTAGAACAAATGAAAGAGATATGAAGTAGAATTGCTTTGCAGTATTTGGCTAATGCTTAATCTGGGTTTAAAATACTTGATTCGTTTTGATATTAAACTACATAGTCAGGCCATTCATTAGGCACTTCACCACTGAATCCCATTTTAGGTAAATTATTTATTTGATCCATATCTTGATCACTTAACTCAAAATCAAAAATATTCATATTATCAATAATTCTTTCTAGAGTATTAGACTTCGGTATTGCTATTGTATTATGTTGTAAACACCATCTTAAACATACCTGAGAGATTGACTTATTATGTTTCTTTGCAATACTGATTAACACCTCATTATTAAACACTTTACCTCTAGCTAATGGTGACCAGGCTTCTATGACAATATTTTTCTTTTCGCAATATGCTTTTAATTCTGGCTGCCAATACCCTGGATGAAATTCTAACTGATTAATAGCAGGGATAACTTTAGCCGTTTCTAATAAAGCCTCTAAGTGCTCTTCCCAAAAGTTACTTACTCCTATTGATTTTATTTTACCTGCAGCTTGTAATTCTTCCATAGCACGCCAAGTATCTGCATTCACTTTTTTCCAATCATCACCGAAGTTTTTATAATTAGCTGGCCAGTGAATTAAATAAAGATCGATATAATCAAGACCTAGTTTCTCTAACGAAATATCAAGTGCCTTTTTAGTCTCTTCATATCCCATATTCTCTCTCCATACTTTTGTAGTCACAAAGATATCTTCTCTAGGAACACCACTCTCTTTTATACCTTGCCCTACTTCTTCTTCATTCTGATATATAGCAGCTGTATCTAGTAAGCGATATCCTTTATCTAAAGCATTTTTTACTGCTAAAACCCCTTCTGTTTTAGTTGCTTTGTAAGTTCCAAATCCGATTGACGGAATTAGATTCCCATCATTAAGTTTTATTTTATTCATCATGTTTTCTTTTAAATAAATTATTCCAAGTGAACTCCTCTAAAGATAATATAAAAAGTCTTTTTTCGGAAAAACAGAAATTAACTTTAGAAGTAAGATAGGTATATCTTTATAGGTCAATTATAAGGTGCCATTCTTATAAATGACGCTGTGAATATTCACTATAAATTACTTCAATTTATATCTCTAGGTAGTTTTAAAAATTGGAATTATGTAAAAGTAAAGGACTGTATTTTTAACCAATTATAAAATGGATATTAAACAGAATTTAATGGATTATTATAAGATACTCCTCCATATCTAATACTTAGACGAATACAAGTTTATTCCTCTGATTTAAATAGAGGGAAGTTAATCAATTGTTCATCAGAGGATTTTATAAATTCCTTTGGGCTAACCCCTGTAAACTCTTTAAACTCCCTTATATAATGAGATTGATCATAATAATCACTCTGATAAGAAAGTGTCGTTAAGTTCTTAAACTTACTCTCTCTTAACAAATCAAGGCTAGACTGAAATCGCATAATTCTTGAAAACAACTTAGGAGACATTCCTATATATTGTTTTACAAGCCGTTCTAATGTTTTCTCAGAAATATTTATTTCATCTTGTATTTCTTTTAATGATTTTCCCTTTTGTAATAATAGAGAGATATAATCTATCTTTTTATTCTCAAATCTATTATACTGAATCTGCTCTAGAAGAAAAGAAGATAATAAACCTATTTTCTCCTCAATAGTATCCGTGTGTACTAGTTGTTCTAAAAGCGTATTAGGGACAATGTCTTCTAAGGCTATATTTTTATTACTAAATTCAATAGCATCATATTTAAATAACGCCTTTAAAGCTGTAGGTTCTAGATATGCTCCGATTATCCTAAAACTCCCCTCTACACTCTGATCTGTAAACTGACTAAACTGTCCATAGACATAGAGTTGTGGAGCTACTTGATGATATTGATCTAAAAATAAGTTAGGCCTATCTTGATAGATTAAAGTGGGTATACCATCAGGAAGTATCTTAAAAGTTTGTTTTTCTGCCTTATCATTTGAGTTTTCTAATACCCAAAAATAACGGACATAATCTCGTAAGGGCAATATTGGGAGGATCTCTCGATAATGCATAACTAAATCTTATTATTACATCAAAGATACTATATTTTTAGACCTTTAATTTCTTCTTTTATATCAAAGTAATTTATAAGAATTTTTCACTCTCCGTCAACTCAGGAATATAGATTAAAAAATCATTCCCTTTTACAATTCTTAGTAAAGTCTGATCTCCTATTTTTAGTTTGCCTTGAGAAATTGCTTTTTGCAAAGGCTTAAGATCAAAACAATACCAATCATTAGTAGTCACAACACCTAAGAAAGAACTGTATAATTTAAGATCATCCATAGTTTCAGCTGCAGTCTTTCCTATCAGTATTATGTGTAGAGATGTTCTAAAGTTAGCGTCTTCTATATTAAATACTAGATTACCTATATCATATATCTCCATTAAACTTTCTCCTTTAGGGGTATGAACTGCTCCAAACTTAAAAAGGTTTTTCTTACTTGACCAATGTGGAAGTTCTTCTAGTAATTGATGCTTCATTACTTGTATTCTTAAGTGATGTTTACCTCCTAAATAAATCTCTCTACTTAACTTTATTGCTTCTAGGTGCTCTTGCTCCTTTGAAGATAGTTTAGTATTAAGTAATAGATTACTCTTTTCTATAAAATCTTCTGAAAATAGATAGGTATCCTCTTCTAAAGCTAATTTATTTGATGTATCTAACATGTGAGAAAGAACTTTAGCAGTCTCTTTATTCTTTGTCTGCTCTTTTAAATAAGAGATAATCAACCTATCAGCATCTAAATAAACTTGTTCTAAACCATATGTTCTTATCCCTTTTTCAACAATTTTTTTATAGAGATAGAAGTCCTTTTTTCTCTCTAAAAATGAAAAAGTAGAACTGTACTCCTTAATAAATTGCTCAAGTTTCTTTTGAGATAATGTCTTAATCTTATTTTCGATAATACCATTTGAATAAGGATCTATCTCCTGAAAGTAGATATCAAATTTAACTGCATCAATTACAGCATTGACAAAATAAGGTACCTCATTTGTAAAGTGAGTTTCCCCAATCAATACAGAATTAGCTTTGCTCATTTCCGTTACTAAAGCATGCCAACCTTGTCCTTTAAAAGACTCTTTCTCAGCTTCTATATTAAAAGTTGAATAGTTCTTTAATATAATACTATCCATTAATTGTTCTTGGCTAAAAATAGCATTAGTCAAAAAAAAGCAGACTACTATAAATAAATACTTTTTCATTTATATTCTTATATACTCATAAAGAAAACGTTTTCCTCTTAAACTAACAATAAAAAAACAAAAATATTATTCTAAATTGCTTGGCTTAAATTGACAAGAATATGATAACGATACAACCTTATGATCCTAAATACTTTGATGAACTAACTTCTTATGAATTAGACGAGCAACAAGCTACGTTTGCTCTTGTGCCAAAGTATATGCTGACTAATCCTGATATTATGGAGAATACAATGCGTACTCAATATTGTATCTTATCTGATGATACCCCAGTAGGCCTATTCTCTTTAGACCTATCTGATGATCGTTTGATATATACAGAGAATAAAGATTCTATTTTACTACGCGCATTATCTATCATGCCTAATCAACAGGGCAAAGGAATAGCTAAAGTTACTATGCTTCTATTACCTGACTTAGTAAGAGAATATTATCCTACTGTAAATGAAATAGTCTTTGGGGTTAACTATGAGAACGCTCTCGCTTATAATCTATACTTAAAAACGGGTTATGAAGATTCTGGAAGAACGTATCAAGGCATTAAAGGCCCTCAACACTGTATGACTAAAAGTATATAGCCTTTTAAAAACTATACAGTTCTAGTAGGTCGAGACAACTTTTCATAGCAGTGAGTCCGTAGTGAGTCCGTTATGAGTCCGTACTCACTCCGTTAAATATGCTATTTTAACGGAGTCATTACAGACTTAATGCTGACAGAGTATAAACCTATTTACAATTAGATCCAATCAGAAGTACATAAGCTATAGGATAACTAAAAAAGAGCTAACTTGTTTAATTAATAAGCTAGCCATTATCCCTTTATTGAATACTAAAAAGTAAATTATTTCTTTTAAATTTAATTTAGAACACTAGTCGCCTTAAAAAGTAATTTATAGTTTATTTCTTTCTTTTAAAGGTGATTTTTATTGTCTATTTAGCTAAAAAAAGAAGAGCAATACTCTTCTTTTCTTCTTAATTTTGCTTTCAAACTAAAAGAGAACACATGAAAGTTAAAGACAAAGTAGTCGATATAGAAACCAATGAAGAGTACATTATCAAAGATATTATAGAGAAAAATAAGTTTATACCTGAGGACTTATACAAGCTTATTTCTGTAACTACGAAGAAAGAAATTCAAGTTTTTAAAAGTACTTTTGAAACTAGTTTTAAATAACCTTTTAAAGGTTATTGTCACTTTTATAAACCAAAAAATCCTACAAACGCTATTGTCTGTAGGATTTTTTATGGACTATAAAAACAACCTCAAGTGACTTATTAGATATTAAATCTAATGGTTACTTATTTACTATTAGTAATTTTTCATTTGCTAATACTAATGCCTCTTCTGCAGTAGAGACTACAAAAAGTTCATGCCCCCAATACTTAAAGAAAATCTCTTTAAAGTCTATTGCTACTTGGCGTTTTTCTTCATTAGGTTCTACTTGTATCATGGCTAATACATTATTGCGTAGTTGCTCTCTATTCTTTTTCATCCACAGGTTCATTTTCTTCATGTGATCCTTGTTACTCTTAGTATCCTTTACATCAGGTGCGCTCACCTCATTAATCATAACAAATTTTTTACCTGTTTTTAGTAATGCTTCATAGTCATTAAAATACTGATCTTGATCATGTCCTTCATTGACAGATTGAATAATTACTTTTACTATAGGGAATTGCTTTGCATCTAATTGACTCATAAATTTTATTTTTTGTAAAGGACTCCTTTTATGGTCAAATGAAAAATGGACATTCAAAAGAAATAGATGGATTATTCGAAGCACTTTATCTATTTCTTCTAATAGATTAGACCTTAGCTGCCCAAATCTCGATCTCCAAATCAATCTCAGGAAGTCCTAAAGCTGAGATATAAGCTACAGTCATAGAAGGATTTCCAGTTTTAAAGAACTCCCTCCATACGCTATCAAAATAATCCCAATCAATCTCTTTAGTTGCCCAAATATTAACTTTTATAATATCAACCTCTGTTAGGTTTTGGCTTTCTAACAAGGCAGCAATATTGCTAAACGTATTGTCTACTTGTTGATTAAAGTCAATTGGTATCACACCATTACCGTCAGTACCTATCTGTCCAGAGAAAGTATAAATAGTTGCATTTTTAGGCACAATAGTGATATGTGAATAATTCCCTACTGGTCTTGATAACGTTGTTGGAGTAGTTCTAACTACTTTTTGAATGTCTTGCATGGTTTTATTATTAAATATTCTAGTGCAAAACTAGACTAGGAGTTACAAGTAAAATTGTATAAAACCGACAAGTCTATTGTTCTTTCTTACTCATCCTATATAAACTTAATGACTATTCTTAAACTAGCTACAAAAACCAATAATCCTACACAGATATAAGAGATGCGTTTAGGCATTCTACCAGCTAGCCTTGCTGCTAAAGGAGCTGCAAATACCCCTCCTAAAGCTAAGCCTAAGAAGATATACCAATAACCGAATCCCAACTTCGAAAAGAAAACCATAGAAGCAGCAAAAGTTACAAAGAACTCCGCTAAGGATACTGTCCCTACGACATATCTAGTAGGTCTTCCTTTAGTTAGAAGCGTAGAAGTAACTATAGGCCCCCAGCCTCCTCCTCCAAAAGCATCAAAGAAACCTCCTGAAAAGCCTAGAAAACCAACGTATTTGACTTTCTTTCTGATTACTGAGTTTCTTAACGCTAAACTAATTAACCTAATAGCAATAATCATTAAGTATAATGCTACAAATGGATAAGCGATATACTCATACTCACTACCAATATAGATCACAAACAACGACCCTAAAATAGCCCCTACTACTCCAGGAATACTCAGCCAGAGCAGTAGTTTCTTATTTACATTTTTAAACTTGTAGTGTGTGTATCCAGATACTGCACTAGAAAACATCTCTGCAGTATGAATGCTCCCTGATATAGTGGGAAGACTTAGCCCCATAGCCATCATAGCTGAGGCTGAAGTCATTCCATATCCCAATCCTAATGCACCATCAACTATCTGTGCTAAAAATCCAATAATGAAAACATAGTAAAACTCTGAAGGCATACTCGCTAAGCCAGCTTGAATATCATGAAACGTAATAACATTAGATAAAGCATATCCCAATACAAAAACTAACACAAGAGTAGTGAGTCTAAAGATTTTAGAAAAAAGTTGTTTTCTCTCATAATTACGATTGGTCATAACGGATGTTACTCGATTTAAACTATTGAGCTTTTCTCTTAGATTTCCTTTGTGACGTGCTCTATACTGATTTAAATGTTCTATACTATCGCTTACATTATCAGGCACTTCTTCTTCTAAATACTCTCTCATTCTACGAGCCAATACAGGTGATTGACCATTAGTAGATATGGCTATCTTTAGTTGTCCTTTGGTTACGATAGACCCAAGATAAAAATCACATAAGTCTGGCTGATCAGCTGCATTGACTAATAATCCCTTACTATTGGCTAAAGCTTTTATTTCTTGATTTAAGCCAGTATTATTCGTCGCTATTACTACTAAGTCCATTTGATACAAATCTTCTATTAGAAAGCTTCTATGCTTCAATATTAGATTAGCATGGGTGGTTTTTAATTCAAAGAATTCAGGTTTAAAATCAATAGAAACAACCGTAATATGAGTTAGTTCATTTTGTTTTAGCAATGTTTTTGTTTTCTCTAAACCAACATTACCTCCTCCTACAATTAAAAAATTGGAATGAGTCGTTTTTAGAAATATTGGGAATAATGTGTTTTTCATAATCTATTATATTACAACCCTTTAACTATAAAATCATATACTTAAAGAATAAAAAAAGAGATATAAGTCCCTCAGGACCAATCTGGCAGATTGATCTACAATTTGTTTTACAATGTTTAATAGTGATTAAACTACTCTGAGATAAAGTAGCTCTTATAGTTCCTTAGAACAGGAAAGAAGTAATAAAAATGCAACAGACTTTCATTGAATAATTGTTTTGTGGTGGTAGTTTTAGTTTATTTTTTAAGCAAAGAATTTTCTATAGGTAAAGTCCCCAAAAGTTTCTTTAGCTAAAGCTTCTTCTTTGTATTGGCCAAATAAATTATCTAAATGCGATAAGATCTCTTCTTCTTTTATCTTTTTCTTATATAGTTGATTTAATCGAGTACCATATCGGTCTCCTCCTAGCATAAGATTATACTCTTGTGAACCAGTACCTACAAAGCCTATCTCAGCTAAATATGAACGACCACAACCATTAGGACATCCTGTCATTCGAATACTAATCTCTTCTTCACCTAGATTATGTTTAGCTAGTAATGGTTCAACTTTAGAAATTAGCTCTGGTAAATAACGCTGTGCCTCAGCTAAAGCTAATGGACAAGTTGGTAATGCCACACATGACATAGAACTCTCTCTTAGTTTTGAATTTCTCAATTCTATTGCGTGTTCTACCAATAACTTCTCTACTAACCATTTGTCTTCTTCTTCAATTTCTCCAAGTATTAAATTCTGATTACAAGTAAATTTAAAATCGGAAACGGCTAGTTTAGATAAATTATATAAGAACTCTTTTTGATAAGTTTGTACTACACCATTCTCAACAAATAAAGTATAATACCATTTACCATCATGAGCTTGCTGCCATCCATATCTATCATTACGCTCTGTAAATTCATACGCTCTAGCTGGTTGAAGCTGTACTCCTGCTCTATGTTCTAGTTCCTTGACAAAGTTCTCTACTCCTAATCTGTCAAGAGTATATTTTAGACGAGCAAGCTTTCTGTCTGAACGATTTCCATAATCTCGTTGTATAGTCAATACTTCATAAATCAACTTCATCGTATCTTCTTCATTGTCAGAAAAGCCTATAACAGTAGCTAATCTTGAATAGGTTTGCTCATTGCCATGTGTTGTAGATAATCCACCTCCTATAGCAATGTTAAACCCAATCAATCTATCGTCTTCAACGATAGCAATAAGCCCAATATCATTAGCAAATACATCTACATCATTCGTTGGTGGAATTGCAATGGCTATTTTAAATTTCCTTGGAAGGTACTTGTCCTGATATAAAGGATCAGCTTCAATAGATCGATCATAAATCTTTTCGTTATCTATCCATACTTCATAATAAGACTGTGTCTTAGGCAAGAGCATTTTAGATATCTTATCTGCATAATGATGAATTTGCTCAAAAACAGGTGAAACTTGTGGATGAGAACTACAGATTACATTTCTATTGACATCACCACATGCAGCAATAGCATCTAGTTTAGCAAGAAGAAAACCTTGTATTGTATCACTTAATTGGTGCTTTAATAATCCATGTAACTGTATAGTTTGTCTAGTTGTTATCTTTAATACACCTGTACCATATAGTTCTGATATTTCATGTATAGCCAGCCATTGCTTCGCAGAGATTACTCCTCCTGGTATGCGAAGTCTAATCATGAAAGAATACAGCTTATCTAGTTTCTTTTCTGCTCTCTCTTGTCGTCTATCTCTATCGTCTTGGACATACATTCCATGAAACTTAATTAAAGCTTCATCATCAGGCCTTACATTCCCTGTATAATTATCTTTTAAGCTCTGTGCTAACGTACCTCGTAAGCCGTCGCTTTTTTCTTTTATCCCTTCTATAGGAGATAGTTTATCTTGATTCATTTCGTCTTTTTTTAATACACATCTTTTCTATATTGTCCACTTAAAAACATTTCTTCTAAATACTCTTCAGCCGCTTTAAAAGAAGTGTTTTGTTGCTCCATAATGATTTCAACAAGTACACGTTCAACATCTTCACTCATAGGAGACTTCTGCCCACAAACATAAATTATAGCACCTGATTCTATCCAGTCCCACACTTCAATAGCTCTTTCTCTTAGCCTATCCTGAACATATATTTTATGCTTTTGATCTCTAGAGAAAGCAGTATCTAGGTTTGTTAAAACACCACTTTCTAACCATTGTTGTATTTCTGTCTGATAGTAAAAATCACATACAAAGTGCTGTTCTCCAAAGAATAACCAATTGCGTCCTTCTGCTCCACTTGTATCTCTATGTTCAATAAAACCTCTGAATGGTGCAATACCAGTTCCTGGTCCTATCATAATAATATCCTTATTAGAATCAGGTAAATAAAACTCACTATTTCTATGAATATAGAATGAGAGTTCTTGTCCAACCTCTAATTCAGAAAAATAAGAAGAACACAACCCTTGTTTCTTTTCTGCTCCTACCAAGAACTGATCTAAAGCTACAGTTAAGTGTACTTCATCCTCATGAGCTAAATTAGAAGACGAAATAGAATAAAGCCTTGGTACAATCGGCTGTAGAATCGCTTTTATCCCATCTAGTTCTATTGACTTTCTATTAGTATAGATTTCTAAAAGGTCCAATAAGTCAATCCTATCTTCAATAATATCTACTCCTAAATAAGTTGATAACTTATTTATTACCCCTTTTGTAAGCCCTGTAATGCTCACCCCCTCTAACTCTTCATATCTACTCTCTTCGCCCAATAACTTAGCTATACTTATCATTGTACCTAGCTTATTGGGAGGGTAAACCCCTATGGCATCTCCTGGCTGATAGTCTATAGTGATATCACTGCGAATTTCTAGGTGATAGGTTTGTTTATTAGACTCTCTATCGTTCAATAATACATTGTGACTAACTACCCCTTGATACTCCTTTTTTACATTAGGTTTTTCTACTGTAATCTGTGCATTAATGTCTTTATGATTTCCTTCTTCTACAATACTCCCTCTAGATTTCTCTATAGTATCTAAGACTGTTTTAAACCACGTAGCAGTATATTCTTTATAATCTACATCTAACTTTTTTAGAGGTAAAATAGATTGCGCTCCTTGTTGAAGTAATAATTTATCTAGATCTTCTCCTGCTTTACAGAAAAGAGGATAAGAAGAATCTCCTAACGCTAATAAACAATACCTTACGTTACTCAATTCAAGTTTTACTTTAGATAAGGAATCAAAGAATTTCTGAGCAGAAAGAGGTGGTTCTCCTTCCCCTTGTGTACTACAAATAAGAATGATAAAATCTTCTTTACTCAAATCTTCAACTTTATATGTAGCTAAGTCTAAACTCTTAGCTTGTAACTTATTCTGTTTGCAAAGCTTTAGAAGTTCTAGTGCTACTTTCTTACTATTTCCTGTTTCACTTCCATAAAGAATAAGAGGCTTCACTGATACTTTTGAACTTTGATTAACAGCAATTGGATTACTTGGCTGTATCTCATTTTGGGCTAACAAGCCTGAGAGGTAACCATTAAACCAGATTAGTTCTTCTCGCGAATAGTTTTCAACCTGCTTCTGTAAACTTGTTATTTTTTGATCAAATTGCATATTGAAACTCTTTTATATGATTATCAAAATAAGAATAGTATTCTCCTTCTTTTATTTCTTCTTTCCAAGCAAATTGCTCATGTAATTCAACTACTTTACCCACAATAAATAAAGTTGGTACATACTCAAAGGCAATCAGCTCTTTTTCCATAATATCTCTAAAAGAATATACAGTTGTCTTCTGATAGATAGTACTTGCCTGTTGAATAATAGCAATTCCTTTCTCTGACGCTATCCCTTGTGATAGCAAGGCTTGTACTAAATACTTCAGCTTTTGCCCACTCATATAGAATACTAGTGTATCCTCTGTCTTTGCCCAATCTCTCCAAGTATCTTGTTCTATACTAATCGTATCAAATAAAGTCAAGAAACGAACTGCACGACTATATCCTCTACTAGTCAAAGGAATAGCACTATAAGCTGCTGCACCTAATGCTGCAGAAATGCCTGGGATAATCTCATATTTTATTCTATTTTCTTTTAATACTCGCAATTCATCAAGAATATTAGAAAATATAGAAACATCTCCTCCCTTTAATCTAAGTACAGTCATTCCTAATTTAGCATACGAAACCATTAACTCATTAATCTCTTGCTGTGGTGTATGTATCCCTTTAGAACACTGTTTACCTACGTAAATAACCTTTGTCGTCTTATTGACATACAGTTCGATAAGCTCAGGCGAGACTAAACGATCTATCAGAATTATATCTGCCGTTTTTAAATACCGAAGTGCCTTCAGACTTATTAACTCAGGATCTCCTGGACCAGCACCTGCTAGTATAACTTTTCCACTATTCATCACAATCAAGAATTAAAATAGCCCCTCTACTGATAAGTAGCGTTCTCCATTATCATAGTTAAATGTCAATATCTTAGCACCATCTTCTATAGAAGGCAATAATTTTGTAATAGCTGCCAATGATGCTCCTGTAGAGATTCCTACTAGTAAACCTTCTTTTTTAGCAACTTCTTTTACTACTTCAAATGCTTCTTCTTTTGAAATCTTTACAACCTTATCTATTAAATTAAAATCTAATATTTCTGGAATAAAGCCTGCCCCAATCCCCTGTATAGTATGTGGTCCAGAAGGTTCTCCACTTAATACAGCAGAAGTATCAGGTTCTACAGCAATCACTTTCAGATTGGGATATTTCTCTTTTAATACTTTAGATACCCCCGTAATATGCCCTCCTGTTCCGACTCCTGTCACTAAATAATCTAATCCTTCAGGAAAATCTTGAATAATTTCTAATGCAGTTGTTCTACTGTGAATATCTACGTTCACAGGGTTATTAAATTGTCTTGGTGACCATGCATTAGGAATTTCTTGAACTAATTCGGTTGCTTTTTCAATAGCTCCTTTCATTCCTTTTTCTCGTGGAGTTAATTCAAATTTAGCTCCATATATCTCCATCAATTTTCTTCGCTCTACACTCATTGACTCGGGCATAACTAAAATAACATCATATCCCTTAACAGCTCCTACCAGAGCAAGTCCTATTCCTGTATTTCCAGATGTTGGTTCTATAATAACACTTCCTGGTTTTAACAAACCTTGCTTCTCAGCATCTTCTATCATTGCCAAGGCAATACGATCTTTAATACTTCCTCCTGGATTTGTTTTTTCAAGCTTTATCCAAGTTTGTTTTGATCCTGGAAAGAATCTATTTAATCCTATAATTGGAGTATTTCCAATTGTTCCTAAAATACTTTCTACTTTCATTTTATATTCTCTTTGGTTTTTAATTTGGTTACTTTATTATTATTTCATTTATTCTTATGCGATATTGACTATCTAATTCTACATTGGAATTAGCTTCAATAGAGCTTGGTATATGAAGATTTGGTCCTATCCTTGATCCTTTACCAATCGTTATGGCTTTTCCTGTAATAGAAACTCTTTCTCGTATTACAACATTATCTTCAATCACAATAGATTCCTTTAAACACAAATCTAATATCTGTCTATGTTCTCCTAAGATTACTCCTTGGTGTATTCTTACATTATTTCCTATAACTACTGTACTCCCTATCACAACTCCTAAACCATTGATAAGTATTAATTGTTTACCTATTTTTGCAAATGGACTAATATCTATTCCCGTAAGACGGTATCCATATCGATTAGCTATCTGAGGCAAAACAGTTATCCCTAGATCAATAAATACCTGTGAGACCCTATAGAGATACATCGCTAAAAAACCTGAGTTAAAAGCTATTATTTCTGATTTAGACTGAACAGACTTATCATAACTCATATATCCCTCTAAATCAGACTCTAATAATTTATACAACGTTTCTACTTGATTAAAAAACAGTTGTGCTTTAAGACCTGCTTTATCTTTAGTAATAACTCTTTGTAATACCACTTCCAGTTCAAGACACAAAGTCTGTTCTTCAGCTAAAAAACAAGCAAACGATTCATAGTTATAATTGGTAAACAACCAATTATAGAATCGATCTAACCAAGTTTCAAATAGCTCTTTATTAGGTACTCTATTCTTTATTGTCTTGTTATATATGTAGTCCCTCATACTTGTAAAAAGTAGTTTACAAGAACATTAAAGCCCCTACAGTATTATAAGAGGTCTCGTCTACTAGAATAGCATTCCCTGTTTTAGAATTTTCTACAAAAGGATCATAGTTTAATGCTTGATTGGTTTGTAGGCTAACTTGTGCGATATCGTTTAAGCTCACCTCTTCACCTATGTTAAACTCAAGAGTATTTATATCCCACTTTCTATCTATCGATTTGATTTTAACTCGAACACTGTGAAAACGATGTTGTAAAATATACGTTTTACCTAATTGCAGATCTTCTGTATCTAACCAACTTATCCAAGAAGTAAGCTTATTCGTTGCTAAAGGTGCTTTTTGTTCTTCTAAATAAATTGTATCTCCCCTGCTAATATCCAGATCTGCATCAAAATGCATTACAACATTATCACCTGCTATAACATTAGATACATCTCTAAGATTCTTCTCTAACTTTGTGATAGTTGTAGAAATATTACTTGGAAGTATTCTTACCCTATCTCCTACTTTATATTGACCACTTAATACTAAGCCTGCATACCCTCTATAATCTAAATACTCCTTCGTCTGAGGTCTAATAATAAATTGTACTTGAAAACGAGCTTCATTTCTCAATTGGCTTTCTATATGAATGGTCTCTAAGACCTCTAACAAGGTTTTACCCGTATACCAAGGAGTTAGTGATGAAGACTTTACAATATTATCTCCTTGTAGAGCACTAATAGGGATATAAACAACTTCTGTAAAGGTTAATTGACTTCTTAATACTTCAAAGTCTGACTTAATCTCCTCATAAATACCTTCGTTATAGTCTACTAAATCAATTTTATTGATTGCTACAACGACTTTTTTAATTCCCATCAGAGAAGCGATTGAAGCATGACGTTTGGTCTGTTCTGTAATTCCTTTTCTGATATCAATTAATAGGATAATCAAATCGGATACAGATGCCGCAGTAATCATATTTTTAGTATACTGCTGATGTCCAGGAGAATCTGCTATAATAAACTTTCTATTAACTGTAGAAAAGTATTTATATGCTACATCTATTGTAATACCTTGTTCACGTTCTGCTCTTAATCCATCAGTAATTAAAGCTAGGTCAATCGTTTCTTCTCCTATATCTGATTTACTTGCTAAAACGCCTAAATGATCTGTTGAGATACTATTAGAATCATACAGTAATCTACCAATTAAAGTACTTTTCCCATCATCTACATTCCCTGCTGTTATAAATTTTAATGTTTCCATTTTACTTTATTTACTACAATTAAAAATATCCTTTCTTCTTTCTGTCTTCCATAGCTGATTCAGATAATAAATCATCTAATCTAGTCTGTCCTCTCTCGCTTATTCTTGAGTTTTTTATATCCTCAATAATATCGTCTACTGTTATAGCATTAGAAGCTATTGCTGCTGTACAAGTCATATCTCCTACAGTGCGATAACGCACAGATGATTTGACTACTTTTTCTCCTTCAACAGCTGGAGTAAAACTAGAAAGAGCTATTAATTTATCATTGTACTCAATACATTCACGTTCATGAGCAAAGTACAATCCTGGCAATTCAATATCATTTGCTTTAATATAATTCCAGATATCTAGCTCTGTCCAATTACTAATAGGAAATACTCTGGTATTATGCCCTGTCTGCATATTCCCATTGACAATATCCCAAAGCTCAGGTCTTTGGAGCTTAGGATCCCATTGACCAAAATCGTCTCTTAGAGAAAATATCCTTTCTTTTGCCCTAGCTTTTTCCTCATCTCTTCTTGCCCCACCTATGCATGCATCAAATTCATGCTCTTGAATAGTATCTAATAAAGTATAAGCTTGTAGTGAGTTTCTAGAAGGAAAACGACCTTGTGTTTCCTTTAATTTGTACTTTCTAATACTATCTTCTACACTTCCTACTATTAGTTTTTCTCCTATTTGGTCCACTAACTTATCCCTAAATGCAATAGCCTCAGGAAAATTATGTCCTGTATCAATATGGACTAATGGAAAAGGAAATTTACCTGGTCTAAATGCTTTTAGTGCCAGGTGAACCAAGACAATAGAGTCTTTTCCTCCAGAGAACAACAAGGCTGGTTTCTCAAATTGAGCAGCTGTTTCTCTCAAAATATAAATTGCCTCTTGTTCTAAAGTTTCTAAATAATTGTTTTCTATCATATCTGTTAATACTATTTATTCTATTGTTTTAAGTGTAATCCACATTCTTTTTTTGAAGCATCTTCCCACCACCATCTTCCTGCCCTAAAATCTTCTCCTTCTCTTATCGCTCTTGTACATGGGCTACAACCAATACTGATATAACCTTGCTTATGTAGTGGATTATAGGGAATCTGATTTTGCTCTATAAACGCTGTTACTTCCTCTGTAGACCAAGATAGCAGAGGATGAAACTTGATAATTTGATTGTGTTCATCCCATTCAAAAGGAGTCAAGCTTTGTCTATTAGGAGAATGTTCTGCTCTTAAACCTGTAATCCATATTTCTTGATTCTTTAAGGCTTTCTGCAGAGGTAATACCTTTCGAATAGTACAACACTCTTTTCTCAATTCTACAGATTTGTAGAAACTATCTGGTCCATTCTTATTGACAAACTCTGCTATAAGACTACTCTCTGGAAAATAGGCTGTAATATTAATTTTATACTTTGCTAAAGTGAGACTCCATGTATCGTAAGTCTGATCGAAGAGTCTCCCTGTATCTAGTGTAAAAAAAGAAACCTCTTTTTCATCTTTTAAAAGATGGGTGATAACTTGGTCTTCATAACTGAAACTTGTTGAAAACGTTATTGATTCAAAATGTTCTTTTAAATACTTCATCTGTTCTTTAAAGGACAAGGCTTCTAACCCACCCTCAAGCAGTTTTTCATATTGATTTTTTAAACTCATATTATTCTTTTTTTCAATAAACTATAATCTCTATCATTTTAGTAGTCTTTAGGTGTAAATTTTTTTAATCTCCGTCTATAAAGCGTTGAAGCGTAGCTTCTGACATGCTCTTTCTTGTCTTATCTCTAATCTCCATAAACTGTTTTCTCAGATAACAACTTACTTCATCTTCACAGTCATCACATGGTTCATAGTAGTTTATAGATACACATGGTGTCAATGCAATAGGCCCATCAAATATTCTATACAAATCAGCTACTGATACCTCCTTAGGATCTTTAATTAAATAATACCCTCCAGCTAGTCCTTTTTTACTATTTACTAACTTTACTCTCTTAAGCTCTAGTAATATTTGCTCTAGAAACTTCTTCGGTATATTTTCTTTTTCTGCTATAGTAGCTATAGTTAAGTGCCCATTTTGATATACTCTTGCTAGACACACCATTGCTTTTAAGGCATACTTACATCGTTTTGATAACATAGTATAAATGCATAAAAAAAGCCCCTTATCGTTAAATAAGGAGCTTCTATATATTGATTTAATTTAAATACAACGTACGAATAGACTACTCCTCTTTTGAAAAGCATTTACACATACACATTACCATATTTAAATTATTTATTCTCATTTTTTGATTTTTTATTCTTGTACAAATGAAAGGATTATATTTTAATGCGCAAACATTTTTTTATAATTTTTTAAATAATAGCTGAATAATATCTCTCTTTGATTTGAATAAAAACTTCAAACATAAGACCTAACAGACTAAGTACCAACATTTATAACTTAAAATAATAAAATTGTAATAATTATAAATACTAATTATGATTATTGATGATAACCTTTAATTTTCTTGTTTAGAGCAATACTAAACAAGCTACAAAATGTGAATAAATAGAAATAATCATCAAATTTATAACTTGCACTCTTTTAAATTAGATAATAAATAAAGCAAAAATCCCAATTATTACAATTGGGATTTTCTAGAAGACTAATAACTGATATCACGAAGACATCTTACTTTAATCAGGAAAAGTTAGAATAATAACATTGTTACAAAGCCTCCAAAACTATTTTCATTTACTTTTAAAGGACCATAGAAATCTATATTAGCAGCAGCTCCAAAACTAAACTCTTTATAGCTCAGACCTACTCGCCCTTGGATATAACTTCGAGAATGTCCTTTCCACTCTGTTGCATATCCATATAATCCCTGTGCTCTTGTATAAAGTTTAAAAGTATCATTAAGCTTAGGAGTATATTCTACTAAGGCCATTCCTTCATAAGCAGGCTTTGACATAATATCTACTCTTCCATTAAGAACAATAGCCCAATCCTTTTTAACCCAACTATATAATAATCCAGCTGCAGGTTTAACTCCAAACTCTGGATCATAGTGAAACCCAGCAGTTATATCTAATCCTTTCATTACGGTATAGGTTAACTGTCCTTGAATCATCCTATCCTTTACATCTGGCTCTCCCCACTCTCCTACATAATTTACGACACTAAAGAAACCTACTTTAGGTAAACTCTGAAACTTCTTGTTAAGGAGCATATTAAAGGTAACTCCTCTACTTCCTATTAATGTCTCTACATTAATAGGCGGGTTAACTACTACACTGTCTTTATTAACCACTTCATCTTGTTGTTGAGCAACAATTGAAACACTGTAAAACAAACTACTTAAGATAAGCAACATCTTACAAATAGATCGGAATCTCATGTTTTTGATTTAAAATTTAGTTGTAAACCTAAGCTCAATACTTTACTTTTGCAAGTAGTAACACTTTTGTATAGTAATACCATAAATTACTGTATTACTCATAGCCAATCACTTATGACGAAAAATAAAATAGAAAAAGTTGAACACAAATGTACCCTACACGATGTTTTAGAAATAGTTGGGGGAAAATGGTCTATTCCTATCATATTTACACTCTTTGATGGGACTAAACGATTTAGTGAATTAGAAAGAGAAATTCCCAATATTAATACACGAATGTTAGTCAAGGAACTAAAAAAATTACAACAGACAAATATCATCACTAGAGATGCTCTCCCTACTGTTCCTCCTACGGTAAATTATACCTTGACACATAAGGGACAAATGCTAGAACCTATTCTACGAGCATTCTTAAAATGGGGAGAAGAGTTTATTGATAAATAAGCACAAAATAACCTCCTTAATAACATCAATATAGAATCAATTATCTTTGTTTAAAATATACGATATATGCAAGTATCAAAAGACCCATTACACGGAAAGAAACTAGTCGATATTCTAGAAGAATTAGTAGAATACTATAACGGATTCGAGGAATTAGGCAATCAGATTAATATCAGATGCTTCACTCATGACCCTAGCATTAACTCTTCTTTAAAATTCTTACGAAAAACACCTTGGGCAAGAGATAAAGTCGAAAGCCTTTACTTATATGTTCTACGTCAAAAAGCAAAACAACAAAAATCTGAAGAATAAATCCTATTTTATTTCTGTTTTTCAATATAGTTTAATTAAATACCAAAGGTTAGCTTGTAAGAGCTAACCTTTGATATTTAAAAGTATCTAAAAACTAATTACGTAGTATTTTTTTCTCTTTTTACGCAGAAGATAATCGTATTGATATTTAACATAAGGCTTTATTTTATAACCTTCTTCTATTAATCGACTCTGAACAGTATCAGAAAGATTATCTATCAGCAATGATTTCTGACCTTTACTAGCGCTATGGTGCAATTTCTCAATAATATCATTGTATTGTTCTAATGTAACATTAAAAGCAATTTCTTTTAGTGTTTCTGGGGTAATTGGTTTATTCATATTTTAAATTGTGAGGATAAGGTGAAATGAGATAAGAGATTTTTTTATAAATCTCTTATATTATAGACTAAATGAATATCTTAACTTAATACCGATATAATAGTCTTTTAAGTTTATGTCTTTATACTTTTCTTGTGTCCATATACTGTGATATTCTAGTGGATTATCATAATTGCTTACATGGCTAATTGGTGTATCTATTCTCTTATTATCTTTAACTAAATTAGTTAATCCTAAATCTAGAAAGACACCTACATATAAGTTTTGTTTATTTCCTAGTTCTTGCTTCACTCCTGTTTCTAACAGCCACGAATACCTTGTAGAAAGGTCTAAATTTCTCTTTTGAGTCTGATTCCCAAATGCTCCAAACCCCATATAATGTGGTCCGTGAAGTTCTGCATCCCAATCTTTATAATACCCTGATGTATGCAAATCATTCATTGTTATTTTACTCTTACTATCCCCTGTTATAATACCTATACTTACTCCAGAACGTATATACCACTTCACTATCCCTTTAGTTTCATATTGTATGGTTAATGGGATTTGAAAGGTATTAAAAGACACGCTTTCTTTTCTATATTTACTATTGTATCTAAATTCATAATCATGATTTTCTATATCTATAACAGACCAATTCTCTTTAACGTTTCGCTGTATAAAATCAAGTTTACTATACTTATAGTTTATTTCTGCTCCCAAGCTCCACTGTGAATTTAAATAATAGCGATACCCTACTCCTATTTGATACCCTAATGATGTATTTGTATCATAATCGTTGTCTGTTTTTAAACTATTTGTAAAGTATCCTCCTATAGAAAAGTCTACCTCTTGTGCAAAGCTTGTTGTACAACTTAGTACAACAAGCATAAATCCATATATATTTTTTCTTTTCACTTTACTTTTAATTAAGGTTTAACCATAAATCTGAATACTTTATTCTGTCCTTCTATCTTAATAATCATAAGATAAACACCTTCTACCAAAGTATTTGGTAATATCACTTCTGAAATCTTATTTTCAAGTGATACTTTGAATAAAAACTGTCCTGTCAAACTATATACAGAACCTATAATATTTTTCAAACTTGACTCTGGATAATCTAGTGCTATTTCCATTACCCCATTTTTCACTACAGGGTTTGGATAGAGTTTAATACTATTAGTATGTGTGTATTTTATCATAGCTGGACAGCTGTGTATTATCTCTCCCTTATCAGTAGTCAACTCTAGACTGTATAAAGCATCTATATCTAATAAATCATCTCTATGATTTCCTACTGAGTACACTTGTTCTGTACCTATCAACTTGCCATTTTTAAACCATTTATACCCCATAAAACGATACCCACCATTAGTCAATGGATTGTTGTTTACTAATAAAGTATTATCGAATTTCTGTATAACTATATCCTCAAAATTAAAAGGTCTTTCTATAGATAAAATGTATCTATTCGTTATTGTTCCACTATGAGACTTTACAACTATCTCTCTGTTATAAATACCTGCTTTAGGGGTATCAATAAAGAAATGATTTCCGATATTCACTGAAGCGCCCTCACTAGTAACCAACTCTACTTCTACTTGTTTATCTATCTCGTCACAATGAAGCATAAATAATTTATTAGAAGATAATTCACCTATTTCTCTACCGTTAATAATCAAGCTATTTATCTCAGCTTTATCACTTTTAATTATTAAGATTTGGCTCACACTCTGAGCAGGTTCATAATTATTATTCCCATCTTGATGAGCAGTTATAACAACGCTACCTGGATGCAATACTTTGACTAAACCAGTGGAAGTCACTGTCGCTACTACAGTAGTTCCAACATTCATATAGGTATAATTTATTGGCAAGTCTACACTACTGTTTGCTATCAATTGAAGCTGTAATAAATTATCATATAACACAGGTGATAAAGCATTAAACTCTATATGTTGGGGAGCCTTATTGATAATTAGTTTTGTTTTTAGAAGTAATGGTATATAATTATCACCTTCTATTAAAGCAGTTACTTCGTATTCACCTGCCTCTGTTTGCTTATTATTCTTATAGGTTACTTTCGTCCCAATAGGTAGCGTACTACTAAGTAAAACTGATTTCTCTTTAGTGTCATAAACATAAGTACCTCCTTTTAATACCATTCCTATGATAGGTGCTTTTTCAATAGTCAAATTAGCTCCTATAAAATCAACTGTATAATTACCATTCGCTTTTAAATCACCTTGAGCTATAGCATAAGTACCAACATCTTCTCCTACTGCACGAGATAAACTGCCTGATAATACAGCAGTCTCTTTATCATTATTTACTAATCCTGATACGGTATAACTTAGACTAGGATCAACTGCTCCATATACCTTAGACTGAGGATTAACTGTTACTGTCAAGACAACAGGAATAATATTCAAATCAGCCCCTGTAAAACTTAAAGCATAATTACCATTCGCTTTTAAATCACCTTGAGTAATAGCATAAGTACCAACATCTTCTCCTACTGCACGAGATAAACTGCCTGATAATACAGCAGTCTCTTTATCATTATTTACTAATCCTGATACGGTATAACTTAGACTAGGATCAACTGCTCCATATACCTTAGACTGAGGATTAACTGTTACTGTCAAGACAACAGGAATAATATTCAAATCAGCCCCTGTAAAACTTAAAGAGTAATTACTATTAGCTATTAGCGTTCCTTGAGTAATAGCATAAGTACCAACATCTTCTCCTACTGCGCGAGATATACTTCCTGATAAGACATCAATCTCTTTATCGTTATTTACTAATCCTGATACTGTATAATCAAGCGCAGGATCAACATCTCCATATACTTTAGACTGAGCAGTAGCACTTACAGTTAATAGTGCTGGAGTAATAACCAAATCAGCCCCTGTAAAACTTAAAACATAATTACTATTAGCTATTAACGTTCCTTGAGTTATAGCATAAGTGCCAACATCCTCTCCTGCTATACGATTTAAGCTACCAGATAATACAGCAGTCTCTTTATCTATAAACTGTAATCCTGATACCGCATAATCAAGTTTAGGATCAACTGCTCCATATATCTTAGACTGAGCAGTAGCACTTACAATTAATACAGCTGGAGTAATAACCAAATCAGCTCCTGTAAAACTTAAAGCGTAATTACCATTCGCTTTTAAATCACCTTGAGCTATAGCATAAGTACCAACATCTTCTCCTACTGCACGAGATAAACTACCTGATAATACAGCAGTCTCTTTATCTATAAACTGTAATCCTGATACTGTATAATCAAACTTAGGATCAACTGAACCATATACTTTAGACTGAGGATTAGCTGTTACTGTTAATGGGGCTTTTCCAATTGTCAAATCAGCTCCTTTAAAGACTAATGTATAATTACCATTCGCTTTTAAGTCACCCTGAGTTATAGCATAATTACCAACGTTCTCTCCTACCTCACGAGATAAACTACCTGATAATACATCAGTCTCTTTATCATTATTTACTAATCCTGATATTGTGTAATCAAGCTTAGGATCAACTGCTCCATATACTTTAGACTGAGGAGTAGCTGTTACTGTTAAGACAGCAGGAGTAATTGTTAAAGTTGCAGTATGAAGTACACTTTGATCACATTCACTAATTGCACGTACTGTATAAATACCAGCATTGATAGCATCAGATACTACATTATTTGAAGAATCTACTATTTCATAAGTACCTCTAAAACTATGAGGTAACTCTAATTCTAGTTTATGTGCCTTCCCATCATACACTACACTTTTATCTTTTAAAATATATTCACTACCTAATTTAATATCTCCATTTATCTTCCATCCTTTTTCTTTTATTAACTTATCTCGTTCAGTATTCGCTGTACAGTATTTTAATCCAGTAGCTCCTAAAATCATATTACTATTTATTGTAGATAAATTAGCCCATCCTTTTAATGTAGCATCATAATTATATACAGACATGCCTGAATATTCCAACATACTCAACATACCATACGGACCTATAACCCTAGAAACGTTCCATTTACTCAAATCCCTATTAAAGGAACTCGCTCCTAAAAACATCGACTGCATATCTGTCACATTAGAGACATTCCATCTACTCAAATCTCTATTAAAACTCATTGCGTAAGCAAATACTTGAATCATATTAGTAGCACTAGATACATTCCACTGACTCAAATCACCATCAAAAGCAACTGCGGCATGAAACATACTCTGCATATTTTTTAAACTAGATACATTCCATTTGCTTAGATCACCATTAAAAGAACTTGCTCCGGAAAATATATACTGCATGTCAGTCACCTTCGATACATCCCATTTACTCAAATCTCCATTAAAAGAGATTGCAAAATCAAACATCCTTGACATATCTGTCACCTGAGTAAGATTAGGAATATCTTTACCTATATGAATAAGATTAGAAGCAGACTGAAAAGTTTTATGCATACTTTTCCAAAGTTGCGTCCCCCATTGCTCTACAGTAAGTAACTGCTTTGCATTTGGATCTTCGAAATCCTTAGCTACGTTAAAATATGGAAAATCACCTGTTATCATTACCCTATATTTCCCTTTAGGTAGATTAGATATGACACAATCACCTTTGAAGTTAGGTAGAGGTTTACTTTTCTTATCGGAGTCATCTATATTCTCCCAACTCACATTATAATTATACTTATACTTATTAGTATCTGTATAGAGTTTAATACTACCGTTATCATTAGGCACTTCCCAAGTAGTGATAAATGATTGAGAGTCTGTAGTAACTATATTAGAATCCTTCACCCACGTAAATGCATCAAGGCCTAGATAGTAATAATTACCTCCTAAAGTTAGTTGTAACTCATCAATGACTATATTACTATAGTTCTGACCATTCAGATTAGTCAAATCTATTAATGTATAGCCATTAGTACTTCCTAATGAAGTAACAAAATTATTGGTCTTAGTTTGAGTAAATTTAGTTGCACCACTTAACTTACCAGTGATAGTCAATGATCCTGTTGCATTTAGATTAGTAAACTTATCCGCTACATATACCCAAAAGCGATTTACTTTAAATAAATTAGATGTGGTCTTTATAGAAAAAGAAGGGCTACTAGGACCTACACTATTTGAATTGTCTATGTACTGATTATCATTAACTGTTCCACTCCAGCCTGTCGCCGGATAGTTAACTATATTAAAAGTACTAGTATGTGAAATAATATTAAAAGTTACCCCATTATCAGTAAAACTAGTGGAACCAGCTGACTCTGTTTCAAAAGCTTCGGTACTCGTCTGCGCGAAGAGCATCGGGCTAAAAATTAGAAAGAATAAGAGTAGAAATTTCTTCATAATGTGGTGTGTTAGAATTATACGATATTCCAACCACACTTAGCAATAACAAATTGAAGACAAATACAATTTATTAAGGCGACTAGAGAAATTAAAATCTCTACAATATGCTATTCGTTGAGTGTGGTGAAATTCAGAAATTAGCTTCAGTAGGTAAAAGTATTATAAGTAGGTAAATTCTAGTGTTTAAAGGGGGTGGACAATAGGGTGGACAAAAAATAACCATCCTTAAAATGAAGCCTTTAACACATAAAAAAAAAGCATTACCTATACAGATAATGCTTTTAAAAATTGTATTTTATTTACTTCGGTTAGACTACTCTTTACTAAATAAAGCAGAGTAATCATCTTCATATTTTTTCTTTAATCGCTGTTTTGCTTTTTTAACTGCATCAATAGTTACACCTAAAATATTTGCAGTTTCTTGATTAGTCAATTCCATTTTTTGCAACAACACAATGCGTAGATTAGACTCGGTCAAGTCAGGAAACTGAGTAATAATTTCATTAAAATAGACTGCTTGTTCTTCTCTAAAGGTTTCTTTAAATAAAACCCAATTCTCCTCTGTCATCAGATGAGAACGAAGTAATTCTTCTATAGCAGGACGCTTTTCCTTGAAGATCTCCTTAGAAGAGTGAGAAGCCTTATTTAACTCATGTTCTAATTTTGCTATTTGTGCGGTTTTTTCACTTAGATATACTTGATAAGATGCTAATGATGATTTCGTCTCTTTTAACTTATTCTCTGAATTTATTTTAGATAACTGAAAATCCAATAGCTTCCCTTCATAAGCATATTTTTGAAGCTTTAGAATTCGTTTAGAAAAGAAGTACACCATACACAAGATAAGCGTCAGAAGAACAGTAGTACTCAGCAAGAGTAGTCGTTGATATCTCACTCTTTCTGAGAAGCTTTTTTCCGCCTCTAGCTCCCAGTTTACTCTCTCAAGATTAGTATTCCAATTAATTTTATTAATGACCTCTTCACCTTCCCTAGCTTCTATCACACTGTCTATTTGATCTAACTCCCTTCTATAAAAGAGCTCTTCTGTGTCTATCCTACGAGCCTTAGCGATATCGAGTAAATAAGATATAATTTCTCTTTCAAAGCCTGCTAAGTAGCTTTTAGTTTTAGTAATCTCATAAGAGTTTTTTAAAACTTCTTCTGCAAGATCATATTGCTTGCGATCTATGTATAATTTCCCCAATTGTATCTGACTATACATTAGATTCCTCTCCTCACCTAATTGTTGGCTAATTGCTATATCCTCTTTCAGGTATAACTCTGCTTTCTCTATATCTCCTTGTTTTTGATAAACTGATGCTATACCTCCTAAACTTTTGGCGTATCTAAGGGTGTCCTTATACGATAAGGACGTTTCTTTTGCCAATTCATAGTAATGCATGGATTGCTCTAGACTATCTACTTTAGCATATACTGCTCCTAAGCCCCATAAAATAGCACTGTTATTTAGCTGCTCCTTTTCCCCTTCTTCCAAAGCTTTTCTGTAATAAATGATAGCGCTCTCATTCATATTCATGGTCTCAAAGAAATAAGCTGTACGCAACAAAATATTTTTTGCTTGTACATCTAATACAACACCTTTATTCTCTAAAGTTTTAGCAATCTTGATAAAATAGGGAGAAGCTTCGTAATAATAGTTATAAGAATAATAATAGAACCCAACCTCACTATACACCCATTCCTTCAATGCTACATTAGAAGACTTTTCTACCATAGATACACTTTCTAAAAAAAGTGAAGTAGTAATATCATTAATACTATCAGTTACCTCTAAATGGGATAATCCCTTAAGAATATTTCCAATCACCTTGCGCTCTGCAATATTTCCAATATCGTCTACCTCAACAGTACCTGTCTTATAGTACTCATTGATTAAAATGTCGTATTGCTGATTATCTAAATGCTTAGTGTCTGTACAAGCAACTATAAATAGAAATAGAAAGAAAGTAAATAGTTTGGTGGTCATTACATCTCATTTTGTACAAAAATAATCCTATTTATCACAATACAAATCAATTCATTAAGATATAGTGCAAACAAATACTTTATTAATTCAAATATTTTCATTTCCTTTGTATCGTAAATTCTCGATATATAGAAATGACTGAACTATTTAAAGCTTTATCAAACGAACACAGAGTACAAATCCTAAAATGGCTTAAGACTCCACACGATTTCTTTGAACTAGAAGACATCGAACCTGAAGTACACGAGTTTGGGGTATGCATGAGTGTTATCCAAAAAAAAGCAGGTCTTTCTCAATCTACCACCTCAGCTTATTTAACGAATATGGTAAATATTGGACTACTTACTTCTACTAGAAATGGACAATGGACTTACTATAAACGCAATGAAGATAAAATTGCTGAGTTAGCCAATTATATTCAAAACACTCTATAACAATACTATACAATTCAATCATTAAAGTATTATATTACAACATATCTATAATTCTAGATATCTAAATACCTATAACAATGAATAATATTTTTAAAAACCACAAGACTTTCAATAAGGTCTTCACACCAGGAAAACTATCCTTGGGTATATTTTTACCTTTACAGGTATATAATAATAATATCGCCATTTTTAATCAACACCTAAAGTATATACAGCAGATAGACACTAGCGGTTTCGCAGCTTTATGGGTTAGAGACATACCTGTGTATGACCCCAGTTTTAGAGATGTAGGACAAGTATATGATCCTCTTTCTTATCTAGCATATATAGCAGGTCAGACTACAAATATTGCCCTTGGTACAGCGAGTATAGTATTGCCCTTACACCACCCTATTTCATTGGCAAAGACGACAGCATCTATAGATCAGTTTTCTAATGGTCGCTTATTGCTAGGTGTTGGATCTGGTGATCGCTATGCTGAGTTTCCTGCTTTTAATAAATCTTTTGAAAGAAGAGGAGAATTATTCCGAGAAGTTCTTCAGGATATGCAAACCTTACATACTACAGACTCTCCTAAAATAAACTCTAGTATTACGCAAATGCAAAACCTAGACTTAGTCCCTAAACCTCTGCATAAGCATATTCCTACATTAGTAACAGGTGCTAGTCAACAGTCATTAGATTGGATTGCTACTCATGCTGATGGTTGGATTACTTATCCAGGACCTACTACTACGAATGAGGATACCTTACACTTAGAACAAAAAATAAAAGCTTTTAGAGATTTAATTCCTAATGGAACATTTAAACCGCATATGACAAATGAATGGATAGAGTTAGATGAAGATCCTCACTATCCTAGAACCCCATTAAGAGGAGGTTTTGTTCTTAAAACAGGTAGATTAGGACTTATAGAGCTTTTACATAAATGGCAAGAAATAGGTGTAAATCATGCTGCTATAGGTATACAGTTTGGAAAACGAGATATAGGAGAAACTCTTGATGAATTGGCTAAGGAAGTACTACCTTATTTTAACTACTAGTATCGTAATTAACACCATTTACCTTTTATAATGTGTACTAAGCATAGAAATTATAAAGTAGCTACCTTCTCGTAACTACTTTATAATTCGATCTATTTCATAAATAATAAGATCGTTTTATATAAATTATTTATCTTCTTCTAGCCTATTTACTATAACCATTTCTTTCAATAAATTACTTTAACGAATCGGTTTGAGTCCGTAGTGAGTCCGTTATGAGTCCGTAGTGAGTCCGTTTTTTTGCACAAAATAACGGACTGATTATGAACTTACCCTTTAGTAAACAAACATTCATCTGCAATGAGTAGTAAAGTATTTTCAAAATTTGATAGATACTAACTAATATAGCATACAAGCTTTATAAGAAGCCACACCTATATCATCATAGCAAAAAAAGAAGTACCCTTACACTCTAAAAGCACTTCACTTTTAACCCAAATTCCGCGATAGACATATAGACGAAAAGTAATTATACAAAATAGCTCTGAATTAGTGAGTAAAGCATACTACAGTATGGTTTTAGAACTAATGAAAGAGATGTGAAGTAGAATTGCTTTGTAGTATTTGGCTAATGCGGAATCTGGGTTTAACATATCAACTACTTTTTTTTATCAAATGATAAATTATTAAATTTATAGAGATGGTAATTTTGACCTGTTAAAAAACGAGATTGATTATGACACAAGACAATGTAAACAAAGGGTTATCCTTTGCGAGTATTTTTCCAACGAAAACAAGAATTCGATTAGCTGTGGTATGGTTGATTGTCATCTTATTTATGTTATTCGGAAGTTCTATTACTGGAGATAGTCTATCCCCTCTATTAGCTACTAGTATTTTCTTGATCTTACTATTTACGATAGTAGGAGCTGCTTTTGGTGTAGTAAAAGAAGCGGATGAACTCGCTCATAAATTAGGTGAACCTTTCGGAACATTGATTCTTACTCTTTCGATTGTATCAATAGAGGTAATTTTAATTTCTGCCGTAATGTTAGGCCCTGGAGAAAACCCAACTATTGGAAAGGATTCGATCTTCTCTGTAATGATGATCATTATGAATCTAGTAATAGGGCTGTGTATTCTATTAGGTGGACTAAAGTATGGTGAACAAGAATATAATGCACAGGGAACAATGTCTTACTTAGCAATGATCATTATGCTAGGAGGTATCGGGTTAATGTTACCTAACTTCATTCAAGGTGCTGGTGGAGGGATGTTTAGTGATACACAGGCTATTGTCTTGGCTGTATTTATTATTATTCTCTATGCTGTATTCTTGTTCTTTCAGATGAAAGGATATAGACATCTCTATGTACAACCTCAAAAAGGGTCAATGGAAATTCCATATAAAGATAGAGGCATTGCAGATATTCAATCTACAGATGAGCACCAAACTTCTGCAGGGAATAAAGGAGAGATATGGATACGTTCTATTATCCTAATCGGGATGATATTACCTATCGTGCTTCTTTCTCATAATATGGCTGTAGTAGTAGACTACGGGATTAAAGCCGCTAACCTCCCTACTCTATTAGGAGGTGTGTTAGTTGCCATCATCGTGTTCACCCCAGAGTCAATGACGGCAGTAAAAGCAGCATTAAACAATGAGTTTCAACGCGCTATCAACCTGTGCCATGGTGCCTTCGTTTCTACAGTAGGATTAACTGTGCCTTCTGTACTAATCATTGGGTTAATTACAGGCAAAACAGTATTGTTTGGGATGAATAGTACAGAAACTATTCTATTCGTGATCACCCTATTATTAAGCCTAATGACTTTCTTAGGCAAACGTACTACTCCTATCATGGGTATTATGCACTTAGTATTATTTGCTGTATTTACACTGCTTATTTTCTATCCATAATAACGTATTTCTTGTCAAAAATCATTGGTGGAAAGACTAATCTAGATCCTACAGTAGCTTACTCTACAAGGAGATTCTATATAATCACTTCTGCATTAGTTCACAGACAATACTCTAGTATGTTTTTATCACTAATTCAGACCTATTGTGTATACTTACTTTTTGCTGATAAGTTTACTTACAGATTCTGGACTAAATTAAGGAAGCTAAGCTAATTGGTTCGAGCAAAGTTATTACTTATTTAAGCAACCTTAATTTAATAAAAAAACACTCCTTATGCTTATAAGGAGTGTTTTTGTTTGTGACTATACTAAAGTACTTTATAAGGTAATATCACTAATCATTAAATTATGATCTGATAATGCATTCATCTGATAAGTATCTTGACGAATGATTTTTATTGTACTATTAATTGATCTAATCATAAAATCTATTTTCTTATCGCTTTTATAAGCTGGAATAGTCATCTGATTCATAAATCGGGTCTCTAAATCAAAAGTCGTTTTAAGTTGTTCTACTGATTTAGAATTTATTTCTGCATTAAGATCCCCTGTCAGAAAATCAAAAGCAGACTCTCTTTGTAATTCTGCTATGCGTTTCGTTTGTAATACACGACTTTGTTCATTAGAGCTAGACAGATGAGTTGTTCCTATATTTATCATTTGTGCCTCACCTACATCTATTTTACATACTAATAAACTTCGTTTTTCTTCCTTGTTATCCACAAAAGGTAACTTATAGAAATGTTGTTCTACAATAGGAAATTTAGACAGGATAGCAATGCCGTAATCGCCCCCTTCATAATCTATTGTCTTACCAAAAGCATAAAACATTCCTGTTTTTTCTGCTAAAACTTTTACTTGATTTAAATATTGACCTGAGCGCATAGTATGTACATCTACTTCTTGTAAAGTAACGATATCTACTTCGTCTCTTAAGATTACAGCAGCTAATGAATTAAGATCTATCTTATGATAGCTATCATAAGCTGCTGCAAAATGATGTACATTGTAATTAAGAACTCTTACTTCACTTTTTTTTTTGATGCTTTGGTAGTTGATTCTACCCATCTAAACTCTGTGAAGACTGGATAATGGTCAGAGGCAAATAAAGGTCCTCGCTGAATATCTAGCTCTCTATACTTAATAGGAGCTAAGTCAAACCCTCTCAAGAAAATATAATCAATTCTACTTGATTTAGGAGCTTCTATTTTCCAAGCATTATGCGTATAACCTAATTCTGAACGATACATTGCTGCATCTCTAGTATCGACAAACTTTGATTCTATTATCTTCTGATAAGGTAAGTCTGTTGGAGGTAAATTAAAATCACCTGTGAATACCACTGTTTCTCCTTTAGTGATTTTAGCTAATTCCTGATTAATAACTTCAACACTTCGTTGACGAGCCTCTTTACCCCTATGATCAAAATGGGTGTTTAGATGGATAAATGTTTTTCCTGACTTTTTATCTTCAAAACGAGCCCATGTAGCTATACGAGGTAAAGAAGAATCCCAAGACTTAACTCCCTTTTCATAAGGTGTTTCTGATAACCAAAATGTTCCACTTTCTAAAACTTTAAACCTATCCTTTAGGTAAAAGATAGGACTGTACTCTCCTTTCGTTTCCCCTTCTCTTCCTTCTCCTACATAGTCATATTGTGGAAGTAAATTTTCTAAATCGACTAACTGGTTATGAAGTACTTCTTGCATACCAACAATATCCACATCATTAAAAAAGACAACTTCTGCAACCCATTCTTTTCGATTGCTCCATTGATTTATACCATCATTAGGAGTATCCATCCTAATGTTAAAAGTCATTGCCTTTAAAGTCTGAGGCTCTTTCTCTTGAGCAAAAATACTAGTCCCTATAAATAGGACGCTTAGTAATATAGATCTTACCATCCTGGATTTTGTTTTAAATTCGTATTTAACTGAAGTTCTTGTATAGGTAGAGGGTATAAATAGTCTTTATTCTCATTCCATGTTCTATTCTTATTATTAGGAAATGGATCTATACTATTATTTTGATTTAAATGAATATCAGATCCTAGTTTAGCATAATAGACTCCTTGTACGTTTTCTGTTGGTCTAGAGCCTTCGTATAGGTAAATATCTGTCTTACCATTGTTGTCCAAATCATATTTACCTGGGCCATTAAAATACATTCCTTCAATATTCTGAACTAACTTTTGTCCTTCTTTCCAACGTACAATATCATCCCATCTATGATCTTCCATAAATAACTCTATACGTCTCTCTCGTCTTAATTCTAATAGTAATCCTTTATTAGCTCCGTTTACATTTACATATTGTTTAGCTAAATAAGCATCCGGTTTTGCATTTGCTTCTGCCATTACCATATCAGGCATTCCGACACGCTTTCTAAGCATATTTATAGATAGATCTAAATCACTCTGATCAATAATTCCTAATTCTGCTTTTGCTTCCGCATATACTAATAAAACCTCTGCAAATCTAAATAGTGGCAAATCAACAATAGATGCATTATTCGTATCGTACTGTGCTTCTGCGACATATTTAATTAACTGATAACCTGTAGTAGCTGCAGAAAAATCAGGTGTTAGCTGAATAGTGCTTCCAATTCTGGTATAACCAGGAGTACGTATAGTCTGACTCAATCTCAAGTCTCTATCTTTTACTTCTTCTTGGAATAACATCTTATTATAATCTGAACGATCTGTAAAACGGCTACCATCTTTCATTAAGTAACTATTAATCAAATCTTTTGGCATAGATGGTCTACCATACGAAGCTGCTACTGTATAGTAATTCACATTATGACGAACATTCAGTTCTGTAGAAAACTCTCTAGCAAGAATAATCTCATCACCAATAGCCTTATGAGAAGCAAATAAATTCTGATAATCTTTATCTGGATTTCCTGTAGAGAAAACTTTATAACCAGATTCTTTTATTAATACTTCTGCTGCTTGATAAGCTTGTTCTAAATAAGTCTCATATCCAGGTAAGCCTCTATACTTCATATAGGTTCCTTCATATAAGCCTATACGCGCTTTTAAGGCAAGAGCAGTCCATTTAGATACTCTATATACATCTTTAGTAGAACGCATATTCTCGATTGCGTAATCCAAATCTTTCAACATATTATCTACCACTAGCTTACGTGGATCACGTGGCTTTTGTAAAGCGGCCTCATCCTCTGCCGTTAATAAATAATCATACCATGGCACATCTCCAAAACGCGTCACTTTTTCGAAGTAAAAATAAGCTCTAAAGAATCTCGCTACTCCTCCATAATGTTTAATAAGAGCCTCGTCTCCTACCTTTTCAAAATTGACTAGGAAATAGTTAATATCTCTCAAATTATTCCATGACCATCCGCCTCCAGATGGAGGTACGACTCTCCCTCCTCTCATTTCATCAGATAAAATATTTTGAATAATATTATCGGTTCTATAATCACCATTATATATAGAGGTAGTTGGAAACATTCTGTAAAAAGAATTAGTAAAAAGAATTAAGTCACTTTCTTTTTTAAAGAAGTTCTCACTTGTCACAGACGATATCGGATCTCTCTCTAAGAAATCTTCACTACAAGAACCCAAAAATCCTGCTGCCAAGAGTATGGCAAGTATTTTATATCTTTTCATATTAATTGTTTAGAAATTAAGTTGTACCCCAAAAGAGATAATTTTGGAGAATGGAAAACTTTGTGCATTAGTGCGCTTACGAGCAGAGTTTGGACTATTAAAGTCAAAAGAATTACTAGCTGCTTCAGGATCGATATAATCCGTTAAATTAGTAAATGTAAACAGGTTCTCTCCACTCACATAAATTCTTACTTTATCCATCTTTACTCTCTTTACTAGATCCTGTGGAAGAGAATATCCTAATGTAATATTCTTTAGACGTAAATAAGAAATATCTTGTAAGTAACGATCATTCTGTACACCTAACTGTCTATTACTTCCTAATGATGTATATCCTACTAGACGTGGAAAATAGGCATCTGTATTCTCTGGAGTCCAAATATCATTCGCTAAATCTTGACGAATAAATGAATTATAAGGTCTGTTATAAGGTCCCCAGAACATTCTACTATCCGTATCAGGATACCAATCTTGTTTTCCTACTCCTTGGAAGAATGCAGAAAAATCAATTCCTTTCCAATCAAATGCTAAACGGAAATTATACTGATACCTAGGAGCTGTATTTCCGATCTTACGCATATCTCCATGATTTTCTAAAGTATTTGCTCCTTCACTTACTATACCATCTCCATTTAAATCCTTAAACATAACATCTCCAGGTTGTAGTCCTCCATTAGCTATGATATGAGCAGATACACGAGATTGATCTGCATGATTAGCGATTTGCTCTGGACTAGAGAACAATCCTTCTACTGAATATCCCCAAATCTCTCCTAATTCCATACCTACATAATAATCTGTCAGTAACCCTGTAGGGTTATCAAAGCGCGTAATCTTGGTCTTAGAATCAGATAAACCTGCTGATACAGAATAATTAAAATCACTACCTGCTAATTTAAACGAATCATTATATCCCAAAGAGACTTCAAATCCTTTAGTTCTTAGATCAGCGGCATTTTCGCGTGGAGATTCTGTTCCTAATACACCTGGTAGTGTTCTACCTTTGGTTAACATCCCATCTATGTCCTTTTGAAAATAATCAAAACTAACATTCAGTTTATTTTGGAAAAAACCTAGATCAAAACCGATATCTGAAGTAGCTACTGTCTCCCAAGTAATGTCTCTCGGGTTTAAAGAAGGTGCTTGCATATACTCTAACAATGCTCCATCTAATGCATACCCCTTATCAATAGCTTTATTCAATGTTGGAATATAAGCATAAGCACCTATAGCTTGGTTACCTAACTCTCCATAAGAAGCACGTATCTTAAATTGGTTCCAAAAACCGAATGTGCGTTTAAAGAAAGGTTCATTCGCAACATTCCATCCCAAAGAAACAGAGGGAAAGAATTGCCATCTCTGTTCACTAGGGAATTTAGACGTCGCATCATATCGACCATTAAGCTCTAAAAGATACTTCCCTGCATAATCATAAGAGAATCGATAAAAATACCCTCTTAAAGCCCATTCATAAGCACTACCAACTACAGTAGGATTAGAAGATCCTAAACCTAGATTATCTAAATCATCAGAGATTAGGTTCTGAATACTCATGATTCTATTATCATTTTTAAAATATTCTTGGTTATATCCTGCCATGAAATCAAAATTATGATCTCCAAAGTCTAAACGATATTGTCCATAAATATTTAGAGCATTGTAATCCTCTATGGTCTCATTTACATTCAATTTATTCTCTCCAAAGTATTGAATCTGATTCGGAAGAATAGAATATGGAATTAAAGTAGAACGTTCGTTAATATCTCTAGTATTTTTCTTGTAAGCATAACTAGCGTGAACGTCTAAGTTTTTGAGTGGTTTAAAATGAAATGCATTAATCGTCGAAAACTCATCTCTTACAGCAGTTCTATTTGATTTACCATGTAGTAAAGACGCAAAATATCCATCTCCGATAGTGTAATTATTTAACTCAGTACGCCATAGCGCTCCTCCATCAGGATTCACTGGAACATAAGAAGGTAAAGCGTGTACCAACATTTCACTTGTCCATGGATCTCTCCATCCATACTGTGTTCCACCATGTACTAAGTCAGAAGATTTAAAATACTGATTGTTCGTACTAAAACTAATCCAATCATTAATTTTAATATCAAATTTAGCTCTTAAGTTATTTTTCTTATACTTATCATCCTGTACTTTCAATAATCCATCCGCAGAATAGTTTCTATACGAAAAATAACCTTTGACCTTTTCGCTTCCTCCAGAAATACTGATATCATTGATATAAGAATATCTCGTATCCTTCCAGAAGTAATTCCACCAATCTGTACTACCATAATGTACATATTGATCACGGCCATTTCTATTTTGGATTTCAACACGAGCTAATGCAGGATTCTCTGAGACTGCTTTTAATTGTTCATAATCGTATTCGTTATACCCTGTATAACTTCGCCCACTACCTGTAATAAAAGCTTGGTCAACAATCTTAGCCGCTAAATAAGGATCAGTTACAAAGTCCGTATTTTGCGTTTGAGAAAGTATATTCATCGTAGAGTTAACACTTACCTTTATTTCTCCTACACCTGGGTTCTTTGTTTTAACAAGCACTACCCCAAAGGCACCTCTAGCACCATATACTGCAGCGGCACCAGCATCCTTTAATACACTTATGCTTTCGATATCATCTGGATTAATATTAGAAAGGCTTCCTTCTACTCCATCAATTAATACTAACGGTCCACCTCCATTAACAGAGTTAAATCCCCTAATATTAATATTCGCTTCAGCATCTTCTTTACCACTTGAATTGGTAATGTTTAAACCTGGAGTAGTTCCTTGTAAAGCAGACACAGCGTTAGAAAGAGGCCTGTTTTTTAAAGCTCTAGTATCTACTTCTGTTACAGAGGTAGTAATATTCTGCTTCTTTTTGTCTCCATAACCAATAGCCACAAGAGTGATGTCTTCTAAATGTGTGTTGAATTGGTCATTCTTTACTGTAATTACCCCATTGGCATAATTCACTGTATACCCCGTCTGCATAGCGATTACTTCTAGTATATCCTGAAGTCTAGCAGCCTTGCCTTCATAGGCGATTAAAGGAGTCTCTTTTAAAGTAGAATCCTCAATGTTCACCTTAGCAGCAACTTTGCTCGCTAATTCTGTTACTACTTTTCCTAAAGTCTCATCCTGTTCTATGACAATAGAAATAAGAGGAGAACTTACTGGTGGTTTACTTTCTTGAGCGACAAGAAAACCTGAATAAAATAGGAATGCTATGTAGCAACAGACCTTAAATTTCTTCATAATTACAAATGTTTAGTTTTTATGTTCTAAACGTACTGCCAATCATTCTTTAGCTTGCATTGTAAAGAATTAAATAAACATTAAGTAATTACTACAAAACAACAATCCCTTAATCTATTTAAAACAATAAGATAACAATAGTAAAATGCCTATAAACTTAAATAAATCAAATATCACCTTAGGATTATTTCTTTTAAACTCTTTAAAAACATAACATTCAAATAGAGCATTATACTTTAACAAATAGTTGTATTTTCACTAATTAAATCAGTGTATTTATAAAGTAAATTATTGTGTTAAAGATGGTTCTCATTTTAAGTAAATAGATAAACCTTATGTCATGAAAGAGAATTAGAACTTTACTTCTATTTTATTGAAGATGCTTTCTTAAGTAATAGTGTAGGATTTGTAAAGGAATAAAGTGGGATTCTATTTACCTATGTTTAACCTTCCTTAAATATTAACCTTATAGTAACATTAAAAAGTTTAATCAATACTGCAATTTCATTGCGCAAAATGAGAAAGTCCCTAAAAAATTATTAACTTTCAATATTTACCCCTATCATTAATAAGAGATAACTGATTTTTTGTCACATCTGTTATATTATTAATAAATAACCCTCCTTAACCCTTTGATAACATACCAGTAACCTATAGGTCACAATCACAGAGGTACTTTGTCTCAATGAAAAAACACTATTTATCTATGAGAAAAAGTCTAGTTATTTTTTCTTCTTTATTATTACTTTCCTGTGGAGACAAGGATCATTCTATCAAGATGAAAGGTTCTGACACAGAGGTAAATTTAGCAGTAAACCTAGCAGAGAAATACACTCTAATAGATTCTGACTTTAGTATTGCTATTTCTGGTGGTGGTTCTGGTATTGGTATTACCTCTTTACTAAATGGTCAAGCTGACATCGCTAATTCTTCTCGCCCTTTATCAGACAAAGAGATTGCACAGTTCGAAAACAAGAATATAAAGCTTCGTACTGTCATATTTGCTGAAGATGCTACTGCCTTTGTAGTACATAAGGATCTACCTATAGAAGAAATAGATCTTGAAACTTTAGCTAAAATAATGAAAGGAGAAATCACCAATTGGAAAGAACTTACTTCTGTAGACTTACCTATTAATATCTATGGACGTCAGAGTAGCTCAGGTACACACTCCTTTATTAAGAAGAAGCTAAAGATAGAGTTTTCTAATGCAGCTAAAGAAATGACAGGAAATGCTCAAATCTTAGAAGGTATTAAAACGGACAAATCTGGGATAGGCTATGTAGGTGCAGGTTATATCTCTCACGAGACAGCTACTAATCCTACTGTAAAGATATTGAGTATTAAAGAAACTCCTACTTCACAAGCTTATTCTCCTATAGACTCCAATGCAATCAATAACAGTCTATACTTCTTCCAGAGACCACTGTATCAGTTCATCTTAGAAGATTCGTGGGAAAAGGTAAAACCATTCATTGACTTTGAAAACGGTGAGATCGGAAAACAACTGATCAAAGAACACGGTTATTATATAATAGAACGACCATAATATGAAATATAACGTTAGAATAGGATTAGATGTTACTTTTAAATACATCTTTAAAGCGACTGGTCTTTTAGTGCTTTGTTTATTAGGAGGAATATTAGCCATGTTAATATACAATTCTATTTCCTTCTTTATGGATGTAAAGCCCCTTGATTTTATCACAGGGATGGAATGGAATCCTACAGCAAAGAACCCTGTATATGGAATGCTCCCTCTTATACTAAGTACTACCATAGTAACCTTAGGAGCGATGCTTATCGCTATTCCTCTAGGAATTGGTACAGCTGCATTTATATCTGAATACGCTGGTACACGACTAAAGAATATTTTAAAACCAGCTATAGAAATGTTAGCTGCAGTTCCTTCAGTAGTTATTGGTTTCTTAGGAATTGTAGTGGTAAGCCCTGGCTTAGCTGATATGGCAGGTTTACCTAATGGTCTTAATGCCCTAAATGGAGCTATCTTACTAGCGATAATGGCACTACCTACTATTATTACGATTGCAGAAGATGCTATACATGCAGTACCAAAAACATATAAAGAAGCAAGCTATGGTGTAGGCGCTACTAAATGGCAGACTCTTCGCAAAGTAATCCTTCCCGCAGCAGCTCCAGGTATTATCTCGGCAGTCATGTTAGGAGTAGGTAGAGCCATCGGAGAGACCATGACTGTACTAATGGCAACAGGTAATGCGGCGTTAATACCTACTGGATTCTTTGATTCTGTAAAAACAATGACGGCGACTATCGCTATCGAAATGGGAGAAGTTCCTTATCAAACTACACACTACTATGGGTTATACGCTCTAGCGACAGTCTTGTTCTTCATGACACTTATCGCAAACCTAGTAGGAGAATATTTTATAAATAGATTAAGAAAATACCATGCAGCATAATAAACTAAAACTACCCTCTATCGTAGAATGGGGAACATTAGTAGGAACTACTCTTATCGTGTGCTTTTTCCTTGTTGTAATCATCCTAGAGATTGTGACAAAGGGAATAGGAAGTTTGTCTTGGGAGTTTATCTCTACTATTCCTAAAGAAGGAATGACTAAAGGAGGTATTCTTACACCGATTATAGGTACAGTGCTTATTACCCTTATCACGGCTTTATTCAGTATTCCATTCGGTGTATTCTGTGCGATCTACTTAAATGAATATGCAGAAAACAACTGGCTGACTAGAACGATTAGAGCAGCTATACGTAATTTATCAGGTGTTCCTTCTATTATCTATGGACTATTCGGATTAGCCTTATTTGTTCAAACATTATCTCTAGGAACTTCTTTACTAGCTGCTGGATTAACATTAGGACTATTATCACTTCCATATATTATCACAACTACAGAAGAGGCATTAATGCAAATACCAAATAGTACAAGAGAAGCAGCACTAGCAGTCGGAGCTACTAAATTTGAGACTATTAAAGATGTAGTGATTCCTTCTGCAGTACCAGGTATTCTAACAGGTGTAGTATTAACCCTATCAAGAGCAGCAGGAGAGACAGCTCCCATCTTATTCACAGGAGCTGCGTTTTATATCAGTGATACGAATGGATACCTAAACCAGGAGTTTATGGCTCTGCCTTATCACTTATATATGCTATCGACGCAACATCAGTCAATAGAAGAAGTAAGACCTATCGCTTATGGAACAGCATTAGTGTTGATTATCGTAGTGTTCCTATTAAACTTAAGCGCATTTTATATCCGTTATAAATTCAGAAAAAATGAAAACTAAATTATCTGCTGAGAACTTAAATATTAGCTTTGGAAGCAAACAAGTTTTAAAAAATGTAAGTGTAGAATTCGAAGAAAATAAAATAACTGCCCTTATCGGACCTTCTGGTTGTGGTAAGAGTACTTTACTAAGAAGCTTTAACCGTATGCACGACTTAGTTCCATATGCTAAAATAAATGGAACTATCAAGTTAGAAGATATGGATATCTATTCTAAGACTATACCTGTAACAGAGATTAGAAAGCGCATCGGGATGGTATTCCAAAAAGCGAATCCCTTTCCGAAAAGCATCTATGACAATATTGCTTATGGTCTAAAGATTAATAATCTACCTCATGATAAAAGTGTAATCGAAAAAGCATTAACGGAAGCCTTCTTATGGGATGAAGTAAAAGATGATTTAAAGATGCCAGCTCATCGCTTATCAGGAGGACAACAACAACGTCTGTGTATAGCAAGAGCTGTAGCACTTCGTCCGGAAGTAATCTTAATGGATGAACCGTGTTCTGCACTTGACCCTGTAAGTACAATTAAAATAGAGGAACTTATTCTTCATTTAAAAGAGAAATATACAATCGCTATTGTAACACATAATATGCAACAAGCACAGCGTATCGCTGATCAAACTTACTTTATGTATCTAGGTGAAGTAAAAGAAAGCGGTTTGACACAAGATATCTTTGAGAATCCTAAACACGAAATGACTAAGAATTATATCAACGGTGTTTTCGGATAAAAAATAAAAATGCCAAGTAGACCACTTACCTACTTCGTCATCAATAAGTCTGACTTATTAGAGTAAAAACGGATACCTTATAAGGGTATCCGTTTTTTTTATTTACAAGACTTCTGGATTAGCAATATAAAGTGGTGTACCCTTAATATAACTGACCACATTCTCGAAAGCTGTTCCGAAATATAATTCATAACTAGACTCTTCCACATACCCTATATGAGGTGTGCATACAACATTATCAAAATGTAGTAACTCATAATTAGTATCATAGATAGGCTCTTGCTCATAGACATCTACTCCGACTAATAGCTTCTGCCTACTCTGAAGCACATTAAACAATGCTCCGCGTTCGATTAATTTTGCTCCATTAGAATATCTTAACGTTGTGTCTTATTCTACTTATTCCTATATTGTCACCTCTATTCTAACTGACTTAAGTATGCTATTTACCCCTATAACGACTTCTTTAAAGAACAATAAACAAGTAACTATTCGCCTTGCAAGCTCAAATGATGCTAGTGCATTATTAGATCTTATCAAACAATACTTAGACACCTCAGAGTATATTCCTATTACTAGTAGTGATTTTAATAAGACTGTAGCAGAAATAGAAGCTTGGATTGAGAAACTAAATAGTACTGATAATTCTATAATGTTAGTGGCAGAACACAATGGGCAACTAATAGGAAATTTAGATCTTACAGGGCAGCATAGAAAGACACTACAGCATACGGCTGTATTAGGAATGGGAATATTACTAGAATGGAGAAACACAGGATTAGGAACAGCATTATTAAGTAGTGCTGTAGAATGGGCTAAAAGAAATAATACACTTGAGATACTCACATTAGAGGTATATACGGAGAATATGGCAGGAATAGCATTATACCGAAAACAAGGGTTTAAAGAATTAAGTATTATACCTAACTTTATTAAGGACAATGATAGGTACTATGATAATATGAGTATGTGGATAGCGTTGAGGTAGATACTATAGACCTCCATTTTCAATATACTTAAGGTTATACTCTTCTTTCATTGGAGTATTACCAAGCACGTCATATAAATCCGCTAACTCTTTATAAATATAGCAAGAGGACACTCCTATCTCCTCGCTAATCTTAAAAGCTTCTATAGCTTCATGAATACATTGTTCATCTCGATAAATATATCCTAAATCTTCAGCAATAGCTCCATAATTATCAGATTGCTTAAGACCTTCTTCTAATACCTCTATTCCTATTTTTGGATTTGATCTAACATAATACAACTCATAATCTCCATAGCACTCACTAGCTACCGAAGGAAGATACTGACTACTACTCGTCTCAATACATTCTAATACTGTCAATTGACCTAATACATTATTTTTAAGGGCTATTTCACTTATTCGTTCAGGAAGTATCATTCCTACATATACTTCAGCTATACCACTATTCGAAATCTCTAATCCTTTGACAAAAAAATTCCCTTCTTCATCTGGTAATACAGCATATTGAGTAGCTTCAACCTCCCACTCAAGCACATCTTCATTGTCTTTATTAACTACAACAAATACTTTTACTTCTGAATCAATATGTAACTCTCTTACTTTCATAATAAGTAGTTTTTATTCTATTATGGTCTATAAGGAATTTCATTAGGATTATCTTTAAAGTATTCCATAATAATTAGAAACTCTTTATCCGTCAGTAACAACGTTGATAAGTCGTGTCCTCCTGATATCAAGTAAAATCTCTCTTTTATAAAGTTAAACTTTAGTATAGCATTTACTTCCTTAAAGAAATTTCTTACTGAAGTATCCCAGATCAAGTCATTATCTAAATCATACTGTGTATATAAGTTAATTCTTTTATCGTTAATAATAATATCATGAGTATATTCATAATCATCTGCTACTTTTACCTCTAGTTCAAAAGCCCTTTTTCCAAGTATTGCATTTAATTGAGGAAGAAAGAAATCAAAGTTAAACTCTGCCATTTCCTCTGCATCAATATGAGCGAACTTATAGGTCTCATCATCGTGAATATAGAATGACTCGATAATATCTAACTCCAAGGAATTGATTAACTCAGGATTTGCATATTGAAGAAAACCATTCTCTATTAACTCGATTCCAAAGGGAGAAGGTTTAATGGATGGGGCTACTACCTTATTAGAGGTCCTACTTATCGTTCTAATCACGACACTTATAACCAACCATACTACTACACCATATAAAAGATAAGTATAATTCATTTTGAACCTATTTATTGTATAATATTTTATACGATTTGTCCATTCATCGTTAATTGATCATTAGTACTATATTGTCCAAAGCTATCTATACTACTAAATAATAGACAGAAAAATAAAAAACAAACTCTCATATTAAAAAACACTATACAATTCTTTCTTTTACATTACTTTACAGAAAAAACTATCTCTATCTTAGTAAAGATAATGAAAAACACTACTAACTAAACAATTATTATGAAGATACAGAATAAACTTATCTATCCGATTCTATTATATTTTTTATTATATACTGTTATTACAGCTACCTATTTGTCTTTAAGCTTTATTGACAATACAGAGTATCAATCAGTACTAGCCTCTGTTCCTTTAATTATTCTAAGTATCCTTTTTATCAAGAAACATACATTACCTATTCGCGTTTCTTTAAAACTAAACATAGACAGCAAGTCTAAGAAAAACCTAATCAAATACACTAGTCTGTTTGCTGTTATTTTTTTAGTAGTTAATAGTCTACAGATATTCTTATCAGATTCATCAGATATACATCATGAATACTTAGATCAGATTTGGTTCTTTATCCTGATATGTTTTCCAATAAAAGCTTTAGGAGAAGAGGTTTTATACAGAGGGCTAATCCAAAACTACATTGATAAATACATCAAACCTTCTACTAAAAGTATCAGTCCAGGTAACATCATCACGGCTGTACTAATGACTATTGCACACTTAGGCTTCTTTTATATTATGCTGTTACCTAATGCCATACTAGCTTTTGTACAAGTATTCGTTGTGTCCCTTTTCTTTGGGTATATCTCTAAGATTACTAATCGTAACATCTTATATTGTACTATAATCCATATATTCTTGAACTATATCCATGTAGCTGTACAGTGCTTTTATATCTCCTTTATTCTTTAACCTTACTACCCCACTTCTCAGATGCTGAAATAACACTAAACCTAAGAGTCGTAAACTCATAATGAAAGTCCTTTCGCTCTCTTTCTTTCATCGCATCTATATGACGGTTAGGTTCATCTACTTTGCCATGTCCCTTGACCATGTCTAACATATCTTTCTGTGTATTCCATAGAGAGAAAGTAGAGACTGTATGTGGAAAACCAATAGATGCTGTAGCAAATAGTACTCCTGGGTGATCCCGTACCAACATCTCTACTGGTCTTCCCCATTTAATAAACCTTGGTATTTGTAAGAACTTCATCCTAGCCACTGTAACTGCTACAACTGAAGCAGATTGGTCTTCACTAATACTCTCTAGCTCCTCTGGTACAAACCCTGAGACATTGCCCCATTGTCTAATTAATTTTAACTTGAAATACTCTCCTTTTGCAAGTGTTCTACCAACCTTATTATGGATTAAAAAATAATCTAATACACACTCATCTTCCCATTGGGCAAATATAACTACATGCCTAAATTTTAATCTGGATAGGGAAAAAATAGGAGAACCTAACACCATGCTAGACATTACTTCTATGTGTAATAAACCCTTTTGTCTCTTTAATCTATGTGAATTAAATAGCAATTTTAGTCTCATCCATAAAGATACTTTCACTAAGTGATAACTATATATAGTCATAGATTTAAACGTTTTATTACATTATCATTTGTACCCTACTTGTAATATAACGATATATATTTAAAAAAACATATCCTACAGTAAATAATGGTTAGATAATCACAACTGTGTTAATAATAAACGTAACTTACATATTCCTAAGCTATATCTATAAAGTCTCTTTAGAGAATACTCTTCTTATTATTTTAAATAGGGATTATTGTTCTTATCATGCTCTACCCATATAAGCTTGCTAGTATCATATCCAACTTCTTTAGCAATTTCTAAATACTTTACTTTCACATCTTCAGGCAAAGTTTTTTCTCTAGATAGAATCCATAAATAATCAAGATTCTTCCCTGCTATTAAAGCATATCGATAATCTTCATCTAAAGCAATGACATTATAACCAGAATAGAAAGGCCCAAAGAAACTAACTTTTAAAGCTGCTGTTCCTTTATCTTTTCTAAACTTTGCTACTCCTTTTGCTACAGACCACTCCTTCCCTACGTAATTATATCCACTATTAAGAACCTCTACATTCCCATCTTTATCTAGACTGTACTGAGCTGAAGTATTATTCAAATCTTTTTCAAATCGAAAGTCAAAACGCGCTATCTCATACCACGTTCCCAAATAACGGTCAACATCAAAATTAGTAACTGGCATAGCTTTCTCTGGAATATCACTATTATTACACGATATTAAGAAGGTTGCACAAAAGAATAATAAACTGAAACGGATAAAGTAATTCATAATTAGTACATTTTGAGTTTTATCAAAAATAAAAAAACTACTTTTAATACAACTATATTATTTAGAATTATTTTAAACAATATTTATTATTGAATAAAAAGGTCTATCTATATTAAGTTTTCATTCCTTTTTAAAATTTAATATCCTATCTATCATTTTTTTACCGATTTTTGAATTGTCAAAAAACAACAATAATCGAATCAAAAGCTCAGATCATGAAAAAAACCACACTTTTATTAGCAATGGCATTAATCGTTATGTCTTGTAACCAAAAGAACAAAGAAGAAAATAACCCCGAAATAACAACTGAACAAACCTCAACAAATGTTGAAGAAATAGACACACCTAAAGCTGGATTTAATATTGAAGATATAGCTTATAGCAAAGCAGATATAGGTACTTTCCCATTCTTTACCTTACCTAAAGGATTAAAAGAAATGAACAAACCATTTCAGAAAAACTTTGATGTATGTTACTTCCCTATTGATGGAGTAATGATTCCTATTGAAGGAAAACTGTATAAAACTAATGTAACTGCTGTAGCAGGGGAAGAGTTTTCTCAACGCTACTTTGAAAAAAGCTTAGAGGATTATTTAAATTCTATAGGAGCAGTAAAAGTTTTTGAAGGAGAAATCACAGGGGAAGAATATGAACGTTATAATAAACAAGATCCGAATAAAGGAGATGAAGGAGATATCGGATATACTGGAGAATTAATTAAACTTTATATTATCCGTACACATAATCAAGGAAACGTTTATATCCAATACACTGCTAATAATGCAGGTGGTAAGCTTAATATCTTACAAGAAGAAGCCCTACAGCAGACAATTACTAAAATTACAGCAGACGAAATAGTAAAAGACCTAACAGAGAAAGGTAAATCTATCTTATATATCAACTTTGATATCGATAAGTCTACACTTACTCAAGATGGAGAAAAAACAGTTGATGAAATAGCAGTTGCCTTAAAGAAAGATCCTTCTTTAAAGATTTCAATTGAAGGACATACAGACAATACAGGAGAAGCATCTCACAACAAAAAACTATCTACCGATAGAGCTAATGCAGTAATGAATGCTTTAATAAAACAAGGCATCGCTAAAGAGAAACTATCCGCTAAAGGTTTGGGTGCAGAGAATCCATTAGTTGCTAATGACTCGGACAGCAATAAGGCTAAGAACAGAAGAGTCGAATTAATTCGAGTAAAATAAGACTATATCAATAGTGCCCTCCTTTAAACATGCTCCAATAAGTTAGACACTTTTGGGGCATGTCTTAATGCATATGCTGCAGGTCGTTCTATCTGAATATCGTATTAAAATCATATTATATATTTGTATCATGTGTCCTAACAGAATATAATATGTAATTACCTATTTCTAATACATTAAAATATTCCCTTAAACGTAGGAGGACTAAACTTAATTCGCTTTCCTTCCCATTCTGTTATATTACCAGAACTATCCATAAAGGCAAACTCTATTTCATAATCATTATCTCTTTTAAAACTAAAAGCCCCTGAACACATACCATGCCCTACACTAATAGTATCTTTATAAGCAACTAAATAATAAGTAGTTTCTTCTTTTGTCTTTACATTTTTCATTGTAGTCTTTACTAAGAACTCTGAATCATCTTTGGCAGGATTAGAAAATATCACATTAGAAGAAGGACCACATCCATACATAACGTTTTCTTTCTTTTCTATCTTAGGCTTAGAAGCAACCACAGGTTTATCAGTATCTACAGTAGGCAATACCTTATACTTTATGGCTTCATATTCACCCGACTCTGTATTACGTCTTTCTAATTTGTCATGTTGAGGTAGATTATCAATTACTAAGGTATATTCAAGGCCTGCCTCTAACTCGTTCTCAGGCTTTAAGATAGCTTGTGTCAAATTAAAACTACCTACGTAAGTCTCTGTCACAATTAAAGGCACTATCTTATCCCCACTTTTAAGATATATGGGATATTCCTTATTAAGCGCTTTAATGATTGATTGACTGTCAGCATAGCCCTCTATCATAAAGATAGCGTTCTGATTAATGGTCGATCCATTAGGGAAAGTACTTAAGCCAAACGATCCATATTTTGCATAAACAGACATCATGCTAAACAAAGCGATAAGTAAGGTTAAAACTTGTTTCATATTATTACTCTTTATTAATACCTTATCTAAGATAATCTATTCTTATAAAAATTATAGCTAGTAAGCATAAAAAAGCCTATATCAATAGTAATCCCTTTGATATAGGCTTTATATTTTATGTCCAAAAACTACTTCTTATTAGCCATTTGGTTCACTATTTCTTTTAGAAGTGTTTTTCGCTTAACAGCTGCTTCCTGTTCTTTCTTCTTCTTTTTGTCTATTTTATCCTTGACAGCCTTTCTATTGGCAGGTGTATTTCTTCCCATTGTTATCTGTATTACTATATACTTTAGTGCAAAGTTATCATACTCCTATCAATCAGCATTACTTCCATCAGTAATAAATATGATTTAATTAAAAATCTTTTTCTATAGGATTACTACTTAAGATCAGTTTCTGTTTCATCCCTGCTGGATATTGATCTATATTTTTTGCATTTCCAGGATTTAACTCTATCAGTAAATCTACAGCTGTTTTATTATAAAAAACCTTATCTGCTTTCTTAGCTTGTTTTTTAGACACCTCTTCATAATTAGCTAATCCATCTAAAGCATCCTTAGCTAATTTTATATTTTGGCTGTTGGTAAATTCAAAAGCGTACTCTCCTGCCGCATCCCATGCCTTAACTACAAACCCCGGTAGATTATTAAACTTATAAGGGCCATTTAAGGCAGGAATGTCTGTTGTAAATAAAGCATACCACACACGTCCACCGTAGCTTGTTGTAGCCTCTTGTACCTTATATCCCTCCCATTGAGTTACTTCAGGAGCAATTGTCCATTTGATACTATTTTTATCCTCTTTATAATAATACTTTTGTCTATTTTGTTCAAGATAAAACTTATTTTCATCAGCATTACTATATATAGACCAAGCAAAACCAGATTTAAACTGCCTTAGTTTATTCATTATATCCATTCTAGACAATGATTTATCTGTCTTCGAGATTGTCATAAACTCACTTCGCTGTAGGCTTCCATAATCAGTAAAACGAGAGTTACTTTGATTAATATCTAGAATAGCTACCCCTTCCGTTATCTGATCTGTTTTTTGAGGATCCTTTAAGATTTTTGTGCTATAAAAGAATCTACTGACAGCAATAGAATCATTAGACTCTTGTGCAAAAGTGTTACCTACCAATGCTAAGGTTAAAATAAGACAAAGTTTTTTCATGATAAATATTTAGTTTTTTTAAGTGTTTGTTACTAGACTAGTAAACATATAAAAAAACTTCTAATTACCTCCTAAATATTTAATATTGATTTTATTGCCTTGATAACAATCTAGAACTAATCTCCATCTGTCATTAAGAAATAGACTGTTAATAATCAGTAAACTCCCCCTAAAATACAAAAGAGGATAAGCTTTACTTATCCTCTTTTGAGTTATATTATTCTATCCCAAACTGTCCCTTAGAATAAACTCTTGCTTTACCAGCTACGATTACCCTTTCGGCTTTATTTTCACAGTATAACTCACCACCTCTTTCTGATATTTGCTTTGCAAAAAGTATATGCTTGCCTAATCGTGATGACCAGAATGGAATAAGAGAACAATGTGCTGATCCAGTTACGGGATCCTCAAGAATAGTAGACTGAGGTGTGAAATATCTAGAAACAAAATCACTCTCTACCCCTGTTGATGTTACCACCACACCCCCTGGGTCTAGGTTGATTAAATCTAATACAGATTGATTCACTTTAATATTCTTTATCTCTTCCTCTGACTCATAGACTAAGATATAATCTCTAGATTTAAAAACTTCTTTAGGCTGTATATTAAGTGATTTAGCAATAACATCAGGTAATGATGAAGCCTCTGGCATTCTTGAAGGAAAATCCATATAGTACATTCCGTCCTTAACCTCTACGATTAGCTCACCACTTTTGGTGTCAAATACAATTCTGTCCTTTGGATAGTTTAATATACTAGATAGACAGTGTGCTGTAGCCAATGTAGCATGACCACATAAGTCCATTTCTATCTCAGGAGTAAACCATCTCAAATGAATACTATCTCCGTTATCAATAAAGAATGCTGTCTCTGCAACCGCATTCTCTCTTGTTATTTTAAATAATACCTCGTCAGGTAACCAACTTTTTAAGGGTACAACACAAGCTGGGTTTCCATGAAAAATATGTTCTGTAAAGGCATCTATTTGATATAATTCTAATGTCATTATCTACTTTTTAAAATATTATATTGTTTCTATAAATTGTACGTAAGGAATTACACTGTTTTTGATGGTTTCTACTGAGCTATCCTGCTCTATACCATAGTATGCATAGAATCCTTGATAGTCAGCCTTAATGTAATTAAAGGTTACTTCAAAAGGGGCTAACAGTTGTTCTAGAGTATATTTATACTTTCCATCTGCACTATATTCCTGCTCATCAATCCCAGCTGTTATAGCTAATCCTATTTTCTTATTACTCATCTTATAACCACTCTGACTACCATAAGCCCAACCATAAGTCAGTACTTCATCTAACCACGTTTTAAACAAAGGAGGACAATTAAACCAGTAAAAGGGAAATTGAAATACAATATGATCATAGGATTCTATCAATTCCTGTTCTTTTTGAATATCAAGTATTCCGTCAGGATATTCACTGTGTAAATTATGAATAAAGTATCGTTCAGGAGATTGTTCTAACTCCTTTAACCATAACTTATTTACAATAGATTCTCCAAAATTAGGATGGATTAAGATCACTAATGTACGCATCATTTCTTAGCATTAATCGTTATTACTACTGCAAAAATAGGGAGTTCAAACAGCTTTTTGTACCTTAGCGCCCAATTGTTAGATACTATCAAAAAAGTAAGTATGACCAAAATTAAGGAGACTTCTACTCACTTCGAAAACAAAAAAGCCCTTGAAAATGAATGTAATGAGGTATATGCCACAAGTATAATTGGAGGGCAATGGACGATGGCTATTTGTTGTTATTTACTTGAAGGGAAGATGCGTTTTGGAGAGATTAAAAAGGTATTACCAAATATTACAGAAAGAGTGCTTACTCTTCAACTACGCAAATTAGAAGAGAATAAGGTTATTATCCGCACTATATATCCAGAAGTTCCGCCACGAGTAGAATACGAACTTACACCTATAGGTCTAAAACTAGCTCCCATTATTAAAGCTCTAGGCAAATGGGGAGCTGAGCATAAAAACCTTGAAGAAGAAACTAAATAAACATAGCAAGTTATTTCTCTTGTCTAGATTCTATCTCTTTTCTAATATTTTTAGCAGTAGTGAATAAGTTTATCACAATTGGCAAAAGTGCAAAAGGAACAGCTATTAAAGCATTGAAGCCTTTTGTCAAAGCTCTATATCCCAAGAACACCAAGAGAACAAGAAGCATCCCTACCAATAAACCAGCTAATACTTTTGACTGTTTTTCTTTTTGTTTTAATTCTTCAGTAGTGTAATTTGTGTAATCTGCCTTATTCATCTTTTTTAGTATTTAATATCTTATCTAGCTAATAAGTAGTTCAATATAATAATTTGTTACACTCTTTTTAAAGTATTCAATTAAAATAACTATCTATAAAAGAATATCCTAACTACAAACAAACACTTTACATAACAACCAATAAAACACACCATATCAATAACTAACACATTACTTACCAATAAACTTAGAATCACTTAAAGTAGACATAAAAGCAATTAAAGCTTCTTTCTCTGCTTCACTAAGTGCGATACGATTGTTTGCCTCTTTGAAAATAGGGTCTAAGTTATCTGCATCTAATACTCCTCTATCAAAGTAATCCAACACCTCTTTTAAAGAGCTAAACTGCCCAAAGCTTCCATAAGGTGCAGTATATTCAATATTTCGAAGAGAAGGTACCCTAAAGCTCATATAGTCTTTTAAATCACCCGTTACCCTAGCTCTCCCTGCTTCATTACTATCGAGATTGATAGGAAAACCAATATTTCTAAAACTTTGATCTGTAAAAAGTGCTCCACTATGGCAGCTACTGCACTTCTGAGTAAACACCTTGTACCCATAAGCCTCTTGACTAGTAAATTTCTCTTGTCCTAACTGAACACGATCGTACTTACTATCAGCAGAGATCAGCGTATACTCATACTGAGCGATACTCTTATATATTCTCTCTGGAGTCATAGACTCATCTCCATAAGCTTTTTTAAACAGCTTTTTATACTCTATATCAGTTCCTATTTTATCTAGTACTTCTACGATAGAAGAGTTCATTTCTTCATGTGTAATAATAGGCACGATAGGTTGATTCTCTAATTGAAGTTTACTACCATCCCAATTGTAATATTTCATAAAGAGTAAGTTCTGAATAGGAGGCGCATTGCGAAGCCCTACCCTTCCTTCTATACCTATCGCTTGAGCGTGATGATCTGCATAAGCAGATTCTTGTATATGACAGCTAGAACAGGAGATTGTATTATCCTTGCTCAACCTTGGATCTGTAAACAGTTTTTCTCCTAATTCAACTCCATACTTTGTAGGTTTATTTTTTAAAGCAGCGGAGTTCCACTCTGGAAAACTAGTAGGAATTCCTAACTCTATCTCTGGATTGTCAATCACAATATCTTCATACTCATCCTTATTACAAGAGATTAAGCACAGTAGAAGTAATAGTACACTTATTTTTGTTGTTGTTTTCATTTGTAATAGCAATTATATAAAACCCTTTAGAAGACAAAGAGCTGTTATGTAGATAACAGCTCTTCTATACTTGTACTTCTTATTTTACACTGATAATAGAGAACATTCCAGTAACATCACTCGTTCCATTTCCTCCTAAATTATCTACAAACTTCACCATCTGTACTGCTGTATGAATATTAGGTGTAGCATTATCATTTGGCCCTTTACCTGTACTTAATTTAATTGTATTCGATTTCCCTGTTAATAGTTTATCAAAGTCAGCTTTAATCTTAATCGTTGGCGCAGAACTTCCCACCACTGCATGCGTTGGTAAGTTTAAGACTACCTCTCTATACGCATCTACACCTTGTATTAGTTCACCATTATCTCCATCATCTAGAGTACTTCCTGTGTGTATAGACATCTGCTTTTTATCAGCATCATAGAATCCTTCTATCTTAGTAAAACGATATCCTGTTCCCCATTCCCACATCATCTCAGTATCATTAGCTCCAGCGTTAGCATAAAAAACAGGAAACTTAATTTGATCAAGAACATTTAGATCACTGCGTACACCTAGACCAAATTTGATTTGTTTATACTCTCCTCTAGGGATATTAGTTAATAAGTAATTTAATGTCTCTGTCTTCGCTTGGTTAACAACAGTTGCTCCTTTATCTAAATCATTCACATGATAAGGAATCTCTTTTCCATCATTTTTAATTAGACGAATATTACTAATCACATATTTTAATTCAGAAAATTGATGTTCTTGCCCCTCTGCAGATTTATTAACAGTAGCAGAAGAAGAACTAGCATCACCTAGAACAATTACTTTATCCTTGAATGTATTTGTAAACTCTAAAGTCACATTATTAGCAACAGCGTTACTATCATCATTAGAACAAGAAACAACAGCTAATGAAGCTGCAAATAGTAAAAAGCTCTTTGTTAAATTTTTCATTTGTCTTATTTATTAGGTTTTATTTTTAAAAGTTTATTTTTAGAGACGTGAATACATTACGTCCCATCCTAGGGATATTACCCCAATCTGCATAAGTACTATAGTACTCATTAAGTAAATTCTCTGCTCCTACTTGAAACACTGTTTTAAAGTTTTTGATATAAAAAGTGTAATCAACTGAAGCATTCCAAATCGTGTATGATGGAGTCAAACTCTCTCCGTATTCTGGACTAAAATCTCGTTGTTTCGCATCACCATTGATAGAAGTCTGTATACTAAAATCTCTGAATAGATAGTGTAAAGACGTCTGATAACTAAATGGTCTAATGAAAGGCAAGTTTCCCTTCTCGTTATCTTGACCTCTAGCATACGTCACACCACCTTTCCAATGCAAATCATCCATGATGTGATAGTCTGCATTAAGAGCGAAGTTAAATAGCGTAGCGTAGTCTAAAGAGGTATATCCTTTTACACCAACTGACTGATAATTCATCGGACTACCTAAGCTCAATATTCTTCCGATAACATAATTCTTGATATAGAAGTAATTCACCTTAGCTTGTAGTGAAAATTTATCTCCTTTATACCCAACACTTGCATTTAACTCATTAGAAATCTCATTTTTTAAATTAGGATTTCCGATGTAGTCATAGCGATCATAACTATTGTAGATATAATATCCATAAGCTTCCGACACAGAAGGCGCTCTATGCCCATATCCTACACCAACAGAGAAATTAAATCGATTAATATCCATTTCATAGCTAGTGTGTAGACTTGGTAAGAACCTTGTCTTCTCTTGTGGGCTACCTGGATGAAAAATCCAGTTAAACTCTATATACTTTGAGTAATTATAGTTTATTCCTGCTGACCCTCCGAAATTCAGTCTATGATCATCAGAGAACTCTATCGTATTATTCAATGATACCCCTGCATAAGTCGTCGTTACCCATGGCCAACTATACGCAAACATTGTTTGTTTAGAGCGATCCTGTGGGTACATACGCATTTCTGCAATCGAGAGATTATTATAAGCGTTCAATTGTAATTCAGAAGAATACTTTCCACTTTTAAAGTTTGCTTTAGACAGTAACCCGTAAGTAGTACTCCAGCCTGGCATATCCATATGCACCAAATTCTCTGGACGTGTAGTATCATCCATATAATGCTCTATCGCATTAAAATAAGCCTTGGTATCCCAAACACGTATAAATTTGTCCTCAAATAGCTGTTTATAGGATACAGAAGTAATCAATGCACGAGAAAGCCATAAGTCCATTGGTAAAGCAGGGAAACCAACATCTTTAGCAACGTCAAAAATAACATCTGCTCGCAATGAAGATAAACCACCTGTCTTATAAGCCAATCCTAAAGCTGTATTAAATTTTTTGTACTGTGAGTGCTTTACCTCATCGTTATTTCCATCTTTATAATTACTAGCTTCCCGATAAGCAATACTAGCGTCACCAGCTAGTTTTTCACTTGAGAACGAAACATTACCAAGATTAAAGAACTGTTTATTATTAAACTCGAACCCACTTTGATAGGCTCCAGTCCATACCTGCCCTATCCCAAAGGCTGTAGTTTTTCGTTTAAGATCAATACTCCCAGCCACAGTAGCTCCATGCATTCCTCCTTCTTGCCCAGATTTAATATCTATAGTAGATAGATTATTACTCTCTACATAAGAAGTAACAGGGTCCATCTTATCTGTACATGCACCAAAAATATGCATCCCATCAATAGTCAAGGTAGAGCGTTCTGTACTCATATTATTCAGCATAGGCTCCCATGCATAAGCCCCTCTTTTGATAAAACTTATTTGTTCTGAAGAAGCCAAAAACTCATCGACAGACACAGCCATTTTCATCTCTGTCTCTATTCTCTTCTTCGCTTGAACTAGCATAGAGATTTCGTCTAATACAGTTGGTATACTATCTTGTAGGCCTTTATTATCTTGTGCTACACTCGCTGTTGTAACCCCTAAGATTAATATGGTAATAAAAGGTTTCATAATAATTAAAATAAAGTATCTATATGTAGTTCACTTTTCTTTCCTTCTACACCTGGTGTAAAGTCACTAGGTACAGTAGTTCCCTTTAGAATACGACCATGTTGGTTTAGCATAATAAAATTCAATGTCCAGTTACCTGTCATTGTATAGTTCACTACACCATAATAGAACTTATCCTCACGTTGTACTAGATCTTTATTATTAGGAGAAGAGTGATTCCCCATCGAAGGTTCAGGCATTCTAGGATCTAGTAATAAGGTATAATTATCAACTACCGTATAAGCATCTTTTAAACTACTGTTTCCAGCATTAAGTTTATATATTCCGGCTACAAGTTCGTTTTCTGCTACCTTTGGTTTTATAGGTGCTACTAATGCTATAATATAATCCTCCTTGTCAATCCCTCTAAAAGAAGTCATATTAAGATTCTTATTGTTTTGCTTTTCAACGAAAACAAGCTGACTCGCTTTTATACTTTGATTTTTGTCCTTAAATGCAATCTCCACTTTCCAGTCACCTTGAGTATTCTCTTGCGTAAAAACAGAAAAACCTTTATAGACTTTCTCTCCTTTATCATACACCAGATCATATAGATTAGGGCATGACTCTATCTTCCCTTCTGCAGTAGTATAGATAGGTAAGAATGTCACTTTTGCATTCTCTACGACTTGCTTTGTAGTTGCATCAGTGATTTTTAATCTTACTTCATTATACCCTTTGTACAGATGTCCATTAAGGGCTTCTAGGCTTATTGTATAGTTGTCTTTTTGGATTGAGACTACTTCCTTAAATTCATTATGCTCAGGATTCGTAATATTACTTTCTGATTCATAATCTGTTTTATCAATAGTACAAGCTGTAGTAAACAGAAACAGTACTACTATCCACGTTAAGATTCTCATTGTTACATAAAAGTGTGTACATGACTAGGCGAATCTGTATGATTCTTTTTTATAGATCAAATCATACACCTGATCTTTTAACCCAAAATCAGTGTACAGCATTAAGGACATCATCAAGTATATTGACAATATCATCGGTTAAACTATTTTACTTATTTTACCCCAAAAGCATACAGTAGATGCTTGCCATCATAGAGATATAGACATCGTATTTCTAAGTAGATATAGAAACTCTCCTATAAAATCACTTAGCACCATGCAGTACATACTACAAAAGATACAACTGATTATACTGGCGTATACAGATCAATGTACTATACCAATATATGATCCACTATACATGAAACGGGATATGATTACTTACTATCTAGACCAACAATCACGTTAGATATAGAAACAAATAATCTACTAAAAGTCAATAGTTTATTAGACAGGAGGTCTAAAAAGGAAATCGTTGAAAGTATAAGTATATACACTATCAAGGCTAAAGAACGCCTTAAACGTATAATTCTTAAATAAATGAATAGATGTGTTATTTACAATATCTTGAAAATAAACCAGCTGTATTTCTGCTGAAGCAAAATTGCTTTTGCTTTTATCTTTACCTGTATCAGAAGCATTAGCCATCTCTTTAGATAGATGACACATTCCATTACATTCTAGCTCTGGCTTATCTCTGTTCACACAAAGTTCATCCTTGATATAATCATATAGCACCACATATTCAACAACCGGAAGTACTGGTTTGAATAACATGAATAGGGATAATATGACGATTGCAAATTTCACGAGTACAAAATTCAGACTATTTTTTCAATCTACAAAATCTAGGATTGTTTATGTAAATCAATAGCCTAAAAATGTAAATAGAAGTCCCTATTTTCGGAGGAATAAGGTATGCTTCTATTTCACCTACTGCATAGATATCCAAAATATAAATGAACTGAATACCATCTCGATTCTAATTAAAACAGAATAAAATTAGATATACCCGTTGTGCATTATGAGTAAGTAACAAAAAAAGTTGCCCATGCTTATAATAAGCAGTAAATTTAAGATCCTACCCAAAAATTTACCAATGGACAACTTGCTTGCAAATTACAAAAGAATCTTAGAAGTTTTACAGTCAATTAGTGAAAATACTTTACTTTCTTATCAAAGACGAAAACCTAAACTAAGTGATATCGAACTAATAAGTGTTTGCCTAACAGCTGAATATCTTGGTATAGATAGTGAGAATTATTTGTTTACACTTTTACCTAAAGAATTACAACACAAAATAGAACGCAGTGTTTATAATAGACGAAAACGTCGTTTGTTTTTTCATATTGAAGCTTTAAGAGCTAAAATTTCTGGATTATTAAATAATAATCAAACTCATTTTATTATTGATAGTATGCCATTAGAGGTCTGTAAACTATCAAGAAGTAATAGAGCTAAAATTTGTAAAGAGCAATACGATACTTCTCCAAATCAAGGCTATTGTGCCTCTCAATCCATGCATTTTTATGGATATAAACTACATGCGGTTTGTTCATTTGAAGGTGTTTTTCATAGTCTAGATTTAACTAAAGCTTCTGTACATGATATCAAATATTTAGAAGATGTAAAATATCAAATGAATGATTGTGTGTTAGTTGGAGATAAAGGTTATTTATCAAGCAAGGTACAATTAGATTTATTTGAGAGTGCCAATATTGAGTTAAGTACTCCTAAAAGAAAAAATCAACTTGATTATAAACCTCAATTCTTTTTATACCAAAAAGGAAGAAAAAGAATTGAGACCTTATTCTCACAACTATGTGATCAGTTTATGATTAGACGTAATTATGCTAAATCTTTTGATGGATATAAAACCAGAATATTATCTAAGATAACTGCCTTGACTACAATTCAATACATTAATAAATTCTTACTCAATAGAAATCTAAATACTTTAAAGAAACCTATTATTTAAAATGCACAACGGGTTAGATATATTTGAAGTTAAATAGATTCTTGTGATAATTTAGTCTACTATAGCTATAAGAGGTTAATAATTTATTTTCCTTGCACTTTCTAGGAGTTTACTAGCAATTTCCTTGGGGTTTCCTTGCCTAGAAGGCTGTTTTGTCGAAGAAACCTGCAAGAATACCCCTAGCAATCCTCAAGCAAAGCAATAGAAAACCTTTTAATATTAGTACTAACTTATCACTAAACTATATTATCTTATTTAATACATTATAAATATGATAGATACACCATTTAGCATAAAAGTCTCTAACCTTCATTGGTTAAACAATATAGATGATGAGTCTGATCTATGTGCACATGGAGATGTATTCCTTAAGATTGGAGATGAAGTAATATCTAACGACCTTACCCAAGGGGTTACTGTCTCTGCTACTGCTCTTTATCTATTAAGAAGTCTAACCGAAGACCTAAATGAGTCTAATCATGATAGCCAGCTGATACCATGCTGTGGTTTTTTAATGTATTTTGATGAACAGGAACGCCTTGTTATAGGGGGATGTCCTACTGGAATAGATTGGACTATAGAACATCTACCACATCATAAAGTAAGGCATATATCTGAAAATGGAACGGAAGCTATAATAGATAAAAATGAATACCAAAAGATAGTCTATACTTTCGTAGATGAAATCGAAAACTTCTATAAAAACAGTAGTCCTAAAAAGCTTCCAACTAATGATCTAGAAAGGGATACTTACTTAGCATTATGGAAAGAATGGCGAAAATTAAGAGATAATATATAAAACCACATTACACTAAACAAACACCCCTCCATTGATAGAAATCTATGGAGGGGTGTCTATAATAACTTATGGAGGTATAGTATCTATCGAGTATTGTCCCTTATTTCTTTTCTTTCTCTCCTTTATAATTATAAGTACCGTCACTTAAGCCCATCATTCTCTTACCAAAATTACTTGATGAAGAGTAACTTCTATTCACAAACTTAGATACTTTCTCATTTTTTAAATTAATTAATCCTAAAGCATCATTTAAGTATACAGGCGCTATTCCATAAGAAAAAGGTCCTTTAACATCATCATACATAAATGGAATAACAGTCTTATTATCTATATCTACAAAGCCCCACTTCTCATTCTGCTTGACAGCAAATAATAAATCACTTGGCAATAAATCAGTCATATCGTCAAAAGCATGTACATCATCATACTGAATAGGTACAACAATCTTTCCCTCTGTATTCATAAAGCCAATTTTATTATTCTTCTCTACAACAAAATATCCTTTATCTGCTGTGCTAACTTTATCTACGTTAGCGATTTTCTGTGGTGCTAGGGTGTTCTTATTTAGTAGATAATATGAAGCATTCGATTCGATTAAAGTAAAATTATACTTATTATTCATCTCATAGTTATCTACCTTCATGATCTTTTTATTCGTTGGATCTACTAATTCCCATGGAGATTCATCATCCTCTTTTATGGCTATAAAATTATTGACTAAGTTCTCCACTTTATAATAAGTAAGGGGTTGCATCTCTAATTTGTCATTCAAATAAAAGTATTGTCTGTTTGTTCTAAAATAACAATCATTAATAAAAGTATAAGTCCCTGAAAATTCTGTTACTAATTTTAGATCTTTATTATATATCAATGTTTTATCATCTTTATAGACTATAAAGCGAGCACTAGGCATATTATTATTCAATGTCATGGTTATATCTCTTTGATAAGTTTCACTCCCCTTATAAAGAACTATTTTATCTATAGGCTCTCCAAACTCATAATATAGATAAGTAACCTGCTCTGATTTTTTATAATCAGTTGATAATTGCTTCTCTAATGCGTCCATTTTAGCTCCTATATCCTTTTTGAATTGAGAATGTTCCATATTGATATTCTCTTCAGAAAGTACTAGAATCTCTCCAATTTTCTTTATACATAGCTGTAAAAAAAGATCAAACTGATCTGGATGTATACCAGATCGTTGAAATCTATAGCTCTTTACACGTCTTTTATCTTTTAAGATTGCTTGAATATCATCAAACTCTAATTGATTAGAGGAAGTCTTAAGCAGTACACTTTTATCTGATACTTCCACTACCTCTATATCTACTCCATCATATTTCACTTTTTGATGAACTGCAGCAGGAAGTACGATACTATCTAGTTTTTTCATGGTAGAAAAAGGAATCCTAATATCTATCTTATCTACAGCCTTAGTAAGTCCTAGCTCAGTAGTGAAATGTGTATTCACATCCTTCTTCACCTCCATATTCTGTGTTGTACCATCGTGATAATACACCTTTTCTACATAGACAGGAGCCTTGATATCATCTAGAGACCTATAGATCGCAGGGTCTTTTATAAGTTGTATTGTAACAACGTCTTCTGCTATAAAATCTATAAACTGAATATTAGCCTGGATTAATAGATCGATATTAGCATCATACTCCTGTTGATTAAAAGCTAGTTTTAAGGGAGCGACTACAGTAGGTTTACTTGGTTTATCATTGCTTTTGCTAAATAATCTTACAAACCGATTAAGGTCTTCTAAATCACTTTTAAGTAAATCAATATACTCTTGATTAGTAGTAGTAGCGTTATACTTTTTTATATCAACTTGTGCTGTTGTTACCTGCGTAATCAAAAAAAGTATACATATATTTAGGTATGTTTTCATCGGATAATTTTTAATTCGTCTGTATTCTGATCTATGTAGAACATAAAGGATATATTCTCTATATAACTTAGACCAACTGCTTTTAAATACGAAGTTTTATCTAGCGCTTCTAAGTAAGCTAATTTTCCATCATTACTTATGTGCAGTTTGGTTTGTTGTGCGGTTACAACCTTAAAAGGCTTTTCTACTAGATGTTCTAAATCTTCATAGTCTTGATAGGATTTTTGTTCAGTACTATTATAGTTATACGTATATTTCTCTAAGAAAGAATCATATACTAGTTGGGTAATCTGATTAAGATTCTTATCTAATATCAGGGCTGCGTACGCTGCATAGAACTGTTTTATTCGTTCTTCTAAATTCTTTTCTTTACGAAGATCTTTTCCCTTAGACCACCCTGTTAGTTTATAATCAACAGGGGCTGTGAGTTGATGATTAAATCGAATGTCTTTCTTTGTATAGTCTTCTGTACCAAGATAATGAGAATACCTTGTTCCATCATCACTCACAATCGTATCTGTAACATAAGCTTCATTATTAAACACATCAACTGTTTTTATAATATCCCCCTTAGCATTTACATATTCAAGAACCATTTTAGCATAAGATTTTTTGGGAATCTTAGTCATGATATTACCTTTATCATCTATACCAGGCGTAATAATGAAAGACAAATCAATAGATGCCTCTGGATTGAGGATATATTTATTAAGAGTAACCGTTTCATAATGTGAATACCTATCTTTCTTATTTTTAGATAATATAGGAATACCATCTGCAAAAACAGCAGGAACAACATTATAACACTCTACTTGCAATAGACAAATAAGCCCTTCTTTATTTATCATTAATTCATCTGACAAATTAGCAATAGGATTATCAAATACTTTTGAGAAATTGATTTGTATTCTTCCTTTGGTATCCTCAGTTACTTCAGCTTTCGTTTTTGCTTTTACAGTAAACTCAATAGTAAAGCCACGAGTAGCAACCTCATAAATAAGCTCATTATAGCTTTCATCCACTGTTAAGTTATTTGGGTATGTTTTTTCTAAATAGTCGATTAATTTAGTAGTTGTATTTTTAACTGAAGTATCAATAGAACACATCAGATGATCTTCATAAAAATATACATCCTCTAGAGGTATATTATTCCACTGCCCTTTATCATTAGACTTAAAATACCTATTCTTATGATCAAAAAGTATTCGTTTCATACAGTTTCTTATAACTATCCAATGTTGTAATCTTATCTAGTATAACGGGTGACTGAGCCATTATAAAAGAAGGAAAAAGGAAGATGAATAGCAATAATATTGATTTAATAGAAGTATTGAAAATATTCATTTCTTTAATTTGTTAATGAAGACACTAATTTAAGAATAACATTAACATTACTACTATAATTATTAATACTTTCGCATCGATTATAGTACCTTATAATAGGTGCTTTATTAAATTAAATACTTAATGAAACAATTTCTTCAAAGAAAAGACATACAGATTTCAAGCAAGCGATACTTTATCGATGCTATGGGGGCTATGGCCTACGGGTTATTCGCTACTCTACTAGTAGGAACTATTCTAAAGACGATAGGAGAAGAATTTGGTATTTCGTTTTTAAAGGAGGTCGTTTGGCCATTTGCGAACCAGGCGACAGGCCCTGTAATCGCACTAGCCATTGCCTATAGCTTAAGAGCGCCACAACTAGTGTTATTCTCATCTGCAGTGGTAGGTGTAGCAGCGTATCAATTAGGAGGTCCATTAGGTGTGTTTATCGCAACTATTATTGCGGTAGAAATCGGGAAAGCCGTAGCAGGTGAAACAAGGATAGATATAGTGATAACACCAATAGTCACAGTTTTAGTAGGAGTAGCTTTAGCACAATGGATTGGCCCTAGTGTTAATCAGTTGATGCAATGGATTGGACAGGTTATCATCTTTTCTACAGAGGCTAATCCTCTAATCATGGGTATAGTTATCGCTGTGGTAGTGGGTATGGTTCTAACCTTACCGATATCTTCAGCAGCTTTATGCCTGATGTTACAACTAGATGGGCTGGCAGCAGGAGCAGCGACCATAGGTTGCTGTGCTCAAATGATAGGTTTTGCGACTATCAGTTATAAAGATAATGGGCTAAAGGGAGTACTAGCACAGGGTATCGGTACTAGTATGTTACAAGTCCCTAATATTTATAAGAATTGGAAGATATGGATTCCACCAACCTTAGCCTCTGCTATTTTAGGTCCAATAGCTATTTTGTTCTTTGATATGCAAAATACGGCATTAGAATCAGGTATGGGAAGCTGTGGATTAGTCGGTCAGATAGGAACCTTTAATGCCATGAAAGAGGCCTACTCTACTTCCTACATTATATTGGCTATACTAGGTTTACAGATTATATTACCTATGATTTTGTCATACCTAATCTACTATATCATGAAAAAGAAACAGTGGATAAAAGATGGTGATATGAAAATATTTTAATCTTTAACTCGTGTTTAAATGCAATTCTCTTCTTAATTAATTAGACTAGTCTGTTCTAAAGTGTTTAAAGGGATTCATTATAGTCCATCATGATTAATCAAATTATTCAACAAAAAGCACTTCAAAAAGTCTCCTTTTATGCTTTTTTTGTATATTCGACGAATGCAAAAGAATTGTCAAAAAGATTTTTCACCACTATACTCTAAGGATAATGTACTACTTACTTGGATCTTCAATATTTCTGGAGGTGCGCTGCTAGTGAGCTTATTTATCTTACTGGCTTTGTTGCCCTTATTGGTATCAACGCAGATCAAGACATTGGTCATTATAGGTCTATTCTACTACCCTATATGGGCTATAGTATTATATCGCTTTTATCGTTATATAAAAAGTAAAATGGCTGTAGCCATAAGAAATATAAAAATAGATGATCAAGGTATCCACTTTTCTAAAAAAGATGGAAGTACTGCTGAAATTCTTTATGATCAATTAGGGCATTCTTACCGTTCAGAGTACTATGACGTATACTTAGTACCTGTAAATAAGACATGGAGGCTAGCTGTAGGAATAGACGGCGTTCAAACTGAAGTTGTATTTGACGGCGCAGATGTTGGGAGCGTATATCAAATCAAAAATGCAAGAGCGTTAAGAGCAAAGTTTATAGAAGGTATTGTTCGCTTTAGACCTGATTTAAAAATAGACCCTTCTATATTTAAAGAGTTTAGTATTCATCCTCAAGACTTCACCTTTGATGGAAAAAGATATATGAAGCATATAGGACAAGGAGTACTTATCATAAGTGGTATCCTAGTAGTCAGTGTATTGCTTGGGCTGCTTATTATTAAATTGTCTTAGTTATTCGAAATAAAACAGATAAAAACTACAAATTTAATCTTAGAAAGCCTGAACTCTAGCGGATATACCCAATGAAGAAAATAGTTTAGTTTATATCATAACACTTAATAACAAAGCCTAATTACGCATTTCTCGTAATTAGGCTTTATTGTTTTACTCTATTTTTTTATACCATAGAGCAATATTCGCTTAAATGCATATAAAGCAGGTAACTGTTGAAAAGCATCAGCTATTTTTTCTTTAAATGCTTTGATAAATAAAACTTTCTCTTCTTCATCTAATCTTTCTAGATACGGAATCAAGGCTGAGCCAGCGATAAATTCATATAAAGTATCGTGATCTTCTGCTATAATAGGATAAACACGTTGAGAGATATGAAGCTCACTTAATCCTCCATCAAACATAATCTGTGCATACTGATCTAAAGTTAAAACAGGAGGTCTTCTGTTCCATCCTTTTAATTGCGCTTTATAGGGCTGTTGATCTGCCAAATCATATAGCAGTTTATTTAGTATGTTTTCAGCCTGACAAGGCATTTGTACAGCAAACTGTCCTCCTGCATTTACCTTAGAAATAAGATGAGGAAATAACTCTTCATGATTATCTGACCACTGTAAAGCAGCATTGCTAAAAATCAAGTCCCAAGACTCATCTGCTGAGGTAAATTCTTCTATCATCTGATGTTTAAATACTAATCTATCTGACTCTAATGGATGGGCTTTCTCTAGCATTTCTAAAGAGGAGTCAATCCCTGTAAACGTAGCATGTTTAAACTTGTCTACTAATAAGGCTGTCTGCTCTCCTGTACCACATCCTAAATCAACTGCTTTCATCGATTTAGTTTCTTGAATCATAGTACTCAAATCAAAAAATGGTAAAAAACGAACGTTTTTAAACTTGTTGTATACTGTTGGATCCCAAGGCATATTCTATGTTTTTAAATTGAATATAAAGTTATGAACTCTACACAAAAATAACGGTTACAATATGCTAAAAACTAGGAGGGCTTTTTGCGACATTTATAAAAATAACAGCTATAAATAAGAAATTAATACTAACATGAACAAGGTATTTCTTCATTCTTCTAATCTTTCAATATCAAAAGATCTCCTATAAAAACATATACTACTGATAACATTATTTTGTCAATACTGCTACATAAACACTTAGTTTTTATATTTTTTAAAACAATAGCGTCCTAAACATTTAAAAAAAGGCACAAAAAAAGAGAGTTAATTTCGGATCTCAAATTATCTTTGAGTTGCACACCTAAAAAAGACTCTCTCGATGGTAAATATAACACTGTTTTCACAAATAATAGCAAAACTTGATCGTTCAAAATTCAAAAAAATCGTAAAAGAAAAACAGACAGACAAACACAACAAAGGATTTAATAGTTGGAGTCACCTTGTCTCTATGTTATTTTGTCATTTTGCCCGTAGCAAATCTGTTCGTGATATTAGTAATGGACTTCGTTCAGCCACAGGCAACCTAAATCACCTTGGTATAGATAGAGCACCATCTAAATCCTCAGTAAGTTATCAGAACGTGAATTCAAGTTATAAATGCAACAGTTGCTATTTTGTCTAATTTATCTGCAAA
>NZ_DAMANB010000021.1:0-69744 GCF_032073645.1 Myroides sp. | reverse complement strand
GCACAAAGATATTATTTTACACTTTCCTCCCCAACTTTTAACGTTGATCCTAAATCAGACCAAATCTATCCTATAATCTAGGTCTGATAGAATAAGAATATCCTACAGAATCTTATTTGCACACCCCAGATATCCTTTTTATTTTTGAGACTAACGACAATAAAACTTACCGTAAATGATTACAGCTATTCAAGATTGTGTCTTAGTCAATCAAAAGAATATTTTTTATAAACACTTTTTTTATCAAGGAGAGAGTAAGTACACGCTAGTATTATTACATGATTCATTAGGCTGTGTTACCCTGTGGAGAGATTGGCCAGAATTGTTAGCAGAACGGTTGCAGTGTGATGTAGTAGTATATGACAGAGTAGGGTACGGACTATCAGATAAGATGGATACTACGAAGAGAGGAAAAGACTATCTAAAGCAAGAAGCAGTATTCTTAAAAGACTTATTGGAAGAATTAGAGTTAGAACGTGTCGCTTTATTTGGGCATAGTGATGGTGCGTCTATCGCTCTATTATTTGCAGCAATGTATCCAGATCACACTTTAGCGTTAGTAGCTGAGGCAGCACATATCTTTGTAGAGAAAGTAACTTTAGAAGGAGTGCAAGCTGCTAAGACAGCTTATGAGACTACAGATTTAGCTGAGCGCTTAGTGAAATATCACGGAACTAAGGTAGATGATGTAGTCCGAGCATGGGTAGATACTTGGTTATCTCCAGAATACCAAGATTGGACAGTAGAAGAGGAGATGAAAGGAATAGTGTCTCCATTGTTATTTATACAAGGAGATCAAGATGAGTACGGTAGTCTAGACCAAGTAGAGAAAACAATAGCGAAGGCTCAAGGAATTGCAGAGAAGGTTATTTTTCCTAATGTAGGGCATACTCCGCATAAAGAGATAAAAGAGCAGGCACTAAAGGTTATAGTACCGTTCTTTCAAAAGAACATTTAATTACAGTGCTTTTAGCGCTTCTATTTTGTCATAGAATAGTTTCTCTAGTCTAGGGTCAACACTACTCAAATAAGCGCTCTTTAAGCTTTCTAAGTATTTGTTTAGATCAGGTACGGTACTTCCAGGGTCTAGGTGAAAAGGTGTACTTAGATTCTTAGAAAGAATAATTTCGAATGCGTTGTTGATATATTGTTGTTTATCCATGATTCTACAGATGTTATTAGGAGACAAAGGTACACAGAATTCAGAAGCATTAAAAAAACAAAGAGCGCTTATTTAATACATTAAATAAGCGCTCTTTGTTTTGGCTTTATATCTAGATTAGATTCCTTTAGTTGGAATCTCTATTTCATATACTTTGCCTTTTACTTTTAAACTAGTGTTTACTAACCATGGGTTGTATAGTTTTAGTAATTTGTAGTTGATACCTTGTTCTTTTGCGAATAAAGCTAAGTCATCTATATCATAAGATACACTCACTTTTTTAGTAGGTACTATTGGATATTTTTCAGATTCAGGAACGTCAAAACCGTATTTTACAGGGTTAGACATAATCTCTTTTAAGGCTAATATTCTGAATACGTATCTAGAAGTCTCTTGGTTTAAGAATAGGTCATAGTAGTCCTCTACATATTGACTTTCCATAGCGCGTGACATACCAGCCATTCCTCTATTATAAGACGCAGCAGCCATTGTCCAGCTACCGAAACGGTTTTTGGCACTTTGGAAGTATCTACACGCAGCTTCTGTTACTTTGATTAAGTCGTATCGTTCGTCTACGTATTCATCTATGTATAAGTTAAAGTCCTTAGATGTTCCTTTCATGAACTGCCAGAATCCACTAGCTCCAGCAGGAGATACCGCATTAGCTAGTCCGCTCTCTATCACACATAAGTACTTAAAGTCATCAGGAATACCATTCTTTTTTAAGATTGGTTCGATGATAGGGAAGAATCTATGCGCTCTTTTTATCGTTGTTATGGTACTACCGTGAAGATTCGTATTGATGATCATCTCTCGGTCAAATCTTTCTTTTACATCTATCTTGTCTAAAGGGGCTTTTTCTCCAGCGAAGTTAGCAGATAGCGGTAGAGGATGAGCGTGTAAGGCTGCTTCATTATGATCCTCCGTAGTGCTAGATATAGTAGTAGCAAACATAAACGAAGAAGCTACTGCTATAATAGCAGCGGTTACAAATACAGTTCTAAGTGTCTTTTTCATTATTTTTCTTAAGTATAATCGTTTCTAAATTTTCATTAAACCATTTGTGTTTGATGATAATCATCGCATGAGTACCTCCTTTTACCTCGATGGCAGATTGTATATTCTTGTAAGGGAATATCTCATCGTTAGTCCCGTGTATGTGTACTACGTTAGCTAATTGTTTGTCTTGTTTCCAATGCAGTACTTCTCTGATACACCAGTCTACATATTCCTTATCTCTTATCGGGAGATAGCGATCATATAGTGCTAATCTTTTCTTCTTTTTCTCTGAAGCTGTTTTTTTGATAAGGCTCCAAAGGGTAGGGATTAAAGATGTAGGCAACCATTTATAGAGTCCTGTTTTTTTAGCAATACGATAGCGTTTAGGGAACTCTTTATTAGAACGTACACTCGAAATAATAATTGTCTTTCTTACAGAAATTAATTTACTTATTTCTTGAGCTATAATTCCTCCAAAAGAAACGCCTATTAAGATAGGATTATCATGTGTGATTAGGGGGAGATAATGCTTTACGTATTGTTCTAGTGATTCAGATTTATTTATAGGTAACCATTCTAAAAAGACAATTTCAAACTTTTCTTGATTCAAACTAAGATGTTCAAAAATCAAAGAAGTAGAGGACATACCTGGGAAGAAATAAATAGGTATTTTGCTCATTATAAATATTTTAAATCGTTTTTATAAGGTTATGTGGAAAAAAATCCCGAACTTTGCTAAATATAGAGATTATAGTAACTTAAAAAAAGAAATACTAGATATTTTATTTTTTACTACAGTTTTAACGACAAATAATCCAATAAGAGCAGATTTATCGCATACACATCATGAGGTATATTAGTGATTAGAGATAATCATTTAGCATACCTGAGGTACTGTTGTATGCTATAGTGTATTAGTTGGTCGTTAGAGAGTAGGAGTATACACTTACCCTCCTAATTAGTTTAGGAAGCACTGCAGTTATTATAATTTGTTTTGTAATCATAAAACTTGGAGATATAATGGAAATTAAAGACAATGAGTTACTACGTCAGTTCGAGTATGAGACTGAGCAAGGGTTGCTTAGTGTAGAGTATTCACTACAAGAAAGAAAGATTTTTCTTACAAAACTTACTGGATTAGAAGAAGCTTTACCAACACAAGCATCTGACTTTTTAAAAGGTATTTTGGAGATGTTAAGAGAGAAAAGGTTAAGAGTAGTACCTACACATCCTAAGATTGTTTCTTTCTTTAGAAAGAACCCTACGTATAAAGAGATGTTACCTCCTGGTATCCGTATCTAAGTAATATTATACACGTTATAGCCTTTTAAAATAATAAGGACTAGAATGTAATTATATAAAAAAGCCTGTTTAGAATCTTCTAAACAGGCTTTTTTATATTTCTATATTGTATCAGATTTCTAATCTGTGACGGTCTATTGATGTCGTGTATAAACTTGTGTTAGATAAACTCTAACCTTACGATACCATCCTCATCTATCTTCGTTAACTTCACTGCGTGTAATGTATTTACTAACGCTGGATCCCATGGTGTTTTTACCTTCACATAGTTTTCTGTGAATCCGTGGATATAACCTTCTTTATTCTCACCTTCGAACAGAACTGTTTTCTCTTTGCCGATTTGAGACTCATAGAACGCACGACGTTTCTTTACGGAAAGTCCTCTTAGCATTTTACTTCTCTTATTACGTACATTCATAGGTACCACTTCATCCATATCTACAGCCTCTGTATTATCGCGCTCTGAGTATGTAAATACGTGTAGGTATGAAATGTCTAAATCACTTAAGAAATTATACGTCTCTAAGAATTTCTCGTCAGACTCCCCAGGGAACCCTACGATCACATCCACACCGATACAGCAGTCTGGCATCACTTCTCTGATCTTCTCTACTCTCTCTACATATAATTCGCGTAGGTAACGACGTTTCATTTTTTTAAGAATGTCGTTACATCCAGACTGTAAAGGAATGTGGAAGTGAGGAACGAATGTTCTACTCTTCGATACGAAGTCTATTGTCTCATTCTTTAATAAGTTAGGCTCGATAGAAGAGATACGAAGTCTCTCGATACCCTCTACTTTATCTAATTCCTGTACTAATTCTAAGAAAGTGTGTTCGTGTTTCTTATTCCCAAACTCTCCTTTACCATAGTCACCGATATTCACTCCTGTCAGTACGATCTCTTTTATATTCTGAGCAGAGATCTCAGCTGCATTTTTCAATACGTTATCCATAGTATCACTACGTGAGATACCACGAGCTAATGGGATGGTACAGTATGTACATTTATAATCACATCCATCTTGTACTTTAAGGAAAGCACGTGTTCTGTCACCTATAGAATAACTCCCTACGTAGAAGTCAGCCTCTGAAATTTCGCATGAATGCACTTGTCCCATTTCATTTTTAGACAAGTCATTGATATAATCTGTTATTTTAAACTTCTCTGTCGCTCCTAATACTAAGTCTACACCATCTACAGACGCTAGTTCTTCTGGTTTTAATTGAGCATAGCATCCTACTGCAGCTACGAAAGCTTTATCGTTTTTCTTCTGAGCCTTTTTTACTATTTGCTTAAATTGTTTATCTGCATTTTCTGTTACAGAACATGTATTGATAACATATATATCAGCCACTTCTTCGAAATCTACTCTATCGAATCCTTCCTCTGCAAAATTTCTAGCGATAGTGGAAGTTTCTGAGAAGTTAAGCTTACAACCTAATGTATAAAAAGCTACTTTTTTTCTATTTTCCATAATGATTACTTACTAAGTAGTAACTTTGAATTATATTTACTTTTTCAATATTGAAAAGGTTTGCAAATTTACGTACAAAAATCGGTTTGATGAAATCAATAATTCATTACGTTTCAATATTTTGTGTCTGTGCACTGACGTTTTCTTGTCAGAAAAAAACAGCTAATCAGGATAAAAATTTAGTTTTTAGATATAACGAGAATGCTAATATTCAGACACTAGACCCTGCTTTCGCAAGAAATATGGCTATCATCTGGCCGTGTAATCAACTCTTTAACGGATTAGTACAGTTAGACGATAGTCTGCATATACAAGCAGATATCGCCAAGTCATGGACGATCAGTGAAGATGGTAAGCAGTATGACTTTATACTGAGAAGGGATGTCTATTTTCACAAGCATAGCCACTTTGGGGCAGATAGTACTCGTGTAGTAGTAGCTAGTGATTTCGAATACAGCTTTAACAGGGTATTAGATGCGAATGTGGTTTCGCCAGGAGCGTGGATATTCCAGAAGGTAAAGAATTTTAAGGCAATTAATGATACCGTCTTTCGCATCGAATTAAAAGAAGCCTTTCCTGCCTTTTTAGGATTGCTGTCGATGAGGTACGCTTCTGTAGTGCCGAGAGAGATAGTAGAGGATAAGACGATAGACTTTCGTTCTCATCCCATTGGTACAGGGCCTTTCTATTTTAAATTTTGGGAAGAGAACATTAAGTTAGTCCTTCGCAAAAATCCAAATTATTTTGAAAAAGATGAGAAAGGCAATCAGTTACCTTATCTTGAGGCTGTATCTATTACATTTTTACCTGATAAGCAAAGTGGTTTTTTACAGTTTTTGCAAGGTAATCTAGATTTTATATCCGGCTTAGATCCATCTTATAAGGATGATATTATCACAGAGAATGGAGAGTTAAATCTGAAGTATAAGGAGAAGGTGCAGATGGTGACAGGCCCTTATCTAAATACAGAGTACCTAGGCTTTAACTTAGAGGCACCAGGTGCTATACAAGATGTAAGAATACGCAAAGCCCTAAATATGGGGTTTGACCGAAACAAGATGTTGTTGTATCTGCGTAGTGGTATGGGAGATGGAGCAGTAGGAGGAATTATACCACAGGGTCTCGGAGGGCACTTTAGTACTGATAAACTCTATAATCCAGAAGAGGCTAAAGCACTAGTGGATGATTATAAGAAGACGAGTAAAGAGAGTAAGGTAGAGATCACCTTGTCTACGAATGCTAACTATCTCGATATCGCAGAATACCTACAACGCGAGTGGAAAAAACTAGGGATAGAAGTAATAGTAGATGTGACACCGCCTGCTTCTCTACGTCAGGGTATGGCATCAGGTAAGGTGTCATTCTTCAGAGGAAGTTGGATAGCAGACTATCCTGATGCAGAGAATTACCTTTCGTTATTTTATTCAAAGAACAAGGCTCCTAATGGGCCTAACTATACTCGCTTCACTAATCAAAAGTTTGATCAGCTCTATGAACAAGCTTTTAAAGAAGTGTCAGAAGAGAAGCGAAATAGTATCTATCAACAGATGGATCAGATTATAGCAGATGAGGTACCCGCTATCATCTTGTTTTACGACAGAGCAGCGAGGTTCTCTCATCAGAATGTAAAAGGACTAGGGATTAACCCTATGAACAATTTATTCTTAAAGAGAGTTTACAAAGAATAATATAGTCCCGCCGCAGTACCTACTGTGGGATAAGAATACAAAAAGTCAGTTCACACGATCTTGTGTGGACTGACTTTTTTGTTTTTAGAAGTGTATCAGTTTTGTGCTTATTTATGAATAGATAGTATGAGATCATTTAGAGAAACTTCTCCTTTTTTTTCTGTTATTCAGATGAGCTTGTTAGAGGAGAATAGGTGGAATACAAAAGAAGCATTGTTCGACAAACAAGCTTCTAGCTCCACCATTCTCGAGGTATTGTCCATGTATTGTCGAGGGATTTGCAGATATCGTTAATGTTTATAGGGGTTGTGGGCATTTTAAGAGGAAGTGTATAATTAGGTGTTTTGTGTTTAATTTATTGATATATAGTGTTTTGATTGTTTTTAGGGTGTAAAAAAAATGAGATTGTTTTTTTATTAATTACTCTGTTTAGGAGGTTTTTTGGGGGAGAAGGATAAAAAAAGAGAGATAGAAGTGACTTTTTTAGTCTTTATAAGTCTATATACTAGCTGAAAAATAAAAAAGTAAACTAATTAATTTTGAATACATCTTACAGGTTTGTAGGAATTGAGAATCAGTGTTGTAGTTTTGAATGTATCACATAAATCAGAAATGCATTAGAATAGTGTCGTGTTTTGATTGTATTTCATCAAGTAAAACATAAGTGAGTCATCAGCTGTAAGTACCAGTAGGATGAATATTATTGCCTATTTATATCAGTAGATGTAGTGAGGATATGGATGTATTGTTTATTTTTGCGTATACCACCATTATTATAAAATAAATACCTTACGAACATGATGAATGAACTAGTTGTTTTAGTTGTAGATGATGAACCTAAAGTAGCTGAAGTACTCAAAACGATTATAGAGAAAAAAGTAGTATACCACGAACGAATAGTCGTACATACTGCCCATTCTGTGCAAGAAGCTGCAAAAGAAGTTAATGCTATTTTGCCAGATATAGTATTCTTAGATATTCACATGCCAGAAGAGGATGGATTTGAGTTATTTAATTATGTTGATCAAAGTACTTTTGAGGTGGTGTTTACTACAGCGTATGACCAGTATGCTATAGAGGCTATTAATAAGTATGACTGTCTGAAGTATCTACTGAAGCCGATAGGGATACAAGATGTACAGAACGTATTCGATAAATATAAAGAACTAGAGGGATATCACTACTTTTATAAGATCATAAAGAATAATCAGAAGCGCTATATCGTACGAGTAGAGGACATCGTGTACTGTAAGGCTGCGGATAACTACTGTGAGATTTATTTAAAAGATCAGAAATATTTAGTGTCTAAGACATTAAAGAATGTGGAAGATAAAATAAAGCACAAAAACTTTAAACGAGTGAATCGCTCTTATTTAGTGAATGTAGATCATATCGATTATATCGATAAGGATACGAATGTGATTTGTTTTAAAGAACAGATGGTAGTGAATCATGAAGAGGTGGATAATGTGATTACGGTGGCTTCTGCTATGATGAAGGAGCTTAATAGCCTTAATATATGAGATATTTACTAACCGTATTTTTTGTATTCTATTATTTTATAGGATTCGGGCAGGGGATTATCACGAAGCAGTATACCATAGAGAATGGTCTGATGGCTAATGATGTACGTGCGCTATGTGTGGATTCTAAAGGGATAGTATGGATAGGGTCTCGATCTGGTCTAGCACAAAAAATACAAGGTATAGTAAAATCGAATGAGGATGCTGCTCGATACCGATATACTAATATAACAGATATCATAGAGGATGATAAGCAGGGTATCTGGGTAGGGAGTTATGGACAAGGTATCTTATATAGAGGTAAAGGTGAGGTGCGTATCATCAGTGTACAGCAGGGACTTATCTCTAATAGAATAAGGCGATTATATCATAATGGTGATTATATCTATGTAGCTACCTCTGATGGGGTGTCTCTGATCTCTAAAAAAGACTTCTCAGTTATTACTCCTAGTTTTGTTACGAATAAGCATCACCCATTTGAGGTAAGTGATTTCTTTGAGTATCGAGGAGAGGTATATGTAGCTACGATTAATGATGGAATATTTAAGCTCATAAATAATGAGTTAGTTCTAGTAGAAAAAGAAGGAAGAATATTTGCTGCTATTGGTTTTGACGATAAGGTGTTTATCGGAGGTCAGGATGGCTTGGTAGTCAAAGACTTGTCTACTAAAAAAGTGATAGCCAAGTATGATATTCCACCAGTCAAGGATATAAAGAAAGCAAATAATCAGCTGTATATCGTCAGTGGTGGAGTAGATGATAATAATGGGCGACTGTATAGATGGGATGGAGTCTCATTAGATAATATCACAGAGTACTTAGGAGTAGCTTCTACGGACTTCTATTCTGTGGGATATGATGAAAAGAATGACTTCTTATATATAGGGACTAAATCTCAAGGGGTATTTCAGATCGATTTATTCTCTCCTCTGAGTTATGATAGCTCACACGGAGGAGTATCTGTTATAAAAAAGTTGAAAGACAGAGTGTTCTTCTTTACTCAAAAAGGAGTGTTGATACAGAATAAAGATGAGGAAGTAGGGACTATACCTCTATCAGCATTTAAGCATTATCAAGAACAGCATTATCAAGAACATTTAGCTATAACTACGAAGAATAATCACTTTTTTGAGATAGATTATACGGTGCCTGCAGATAAGATTATATTCTACTCAGCAGTAGAGTATAATGGTGCGATTTGGGTTAGTAGTAATATAGGTGTGTTTCAGATAGGGTATAATGGGGATATTTTATCCTATCATTCTATTCATACCTACCAGTTTGGCTTTTATCAAAACCGATTTATTGAGACTAATCCTTTTGGAGGAGTAAGGGTGTATCAGGATTTGAATAAGATGGACTATCAGTACCACTTTAGGGTAGATAGTGAGGATATACCAAGAGATATCGTAGATATAGAGTATGTAGGAGACAAGATGTTTTTGGCAGGAGCTCTAGATGGATTGTATACTTTCGATGGAAAGAACTTTATGTCCTTGTCTAAGCGCAATCTGTTTCCTGAGAATAGATTAAAGAAGATAGAGAGAGGAGCTAATAATACGCTTTACGTAGCTACGGACTTTAATGACATTTATATACTAGAGACGCAGAGCGGAAAGTATATGGTGAAGGATTTTATCTCAAATAAAGATATTGTAGGAGCCAATATAACCTTGCTCAAGTGTATAGGACAAAAGATCTTAATAGGAACGAGTAAAGGGCTAACTGTTATAGATGATAATCACAAGTTTCAATTTAATAAGGAACAAGGCTTTGGCAATGAAGAGGTCCTATCTTATGAGTTAAAGGATAATTTGCTATTCATAGGGACAGTAGATGGGGTGTATACGTTAGATATCACTTATTTTAAAAGAAGAAATGTTCAGTATGAGGTCAATATTTCAGAGATTACAGTCAATGGACATGAATTAGAAAAAAATGGTGAGGTCTATCATCATATACGAAAGTTAGAATTAGATAGCAGAGAGAATAATATTCAGATAGGCTTCGAAGTATTAGGAACGAAGTTTCCAGGCAAATTAGAGTTTCAGTATCGCTTAAAGTTAGGCGAGAATTGGATCAGTGTAAAAGAGAATAGACTAGATTTACATTATCTAGAGTCAGGACTATATCCTATCGATATTAAGGTGTATGACTATGACAGTGGTAATGAATTGATATACCCACTCTTATTAGTAGAGGTAGATAAGCCTTTTTATGCAAAGGCTTGGTTTATTATATTATGTGCTATTCTACTATTAACTGTTTCTTCTTTATTCTATTTATTTAGGTTTAAACAGTTGAGAAAAGTTCAAATAGCAGAACGTAAAAGGCTAGAATATCAAAAGAGATTAGCAGAGGTAAAACTACAGTCTGTACGTAGTCAAATGAACTCTCACTTTATCTTTAATGTATTGAGTTCTATTCAGTACTATATTATAAAAGAAGAGGTAGATGATGCACTCTTTTATTTAGAGCGTTTTGCTCAATTGATTAGGACAACATTAGATATGTCTACCAGAGAACGCATTACCTTAAATGAGGAATGCGAGTACCTGAGCACATACGTCGAGATTGAAAATATGCGATTAGACGGAAGGGTGAGTTTCGAGATAGATGCAAAGGGAGTAGATCTAAGAGGTATATTAGTTCCTCCTTTATTACTACAGCCTTTCGTAGAGAATAGTTTAGTACATGCTTTTCCTCAGCATATAAAGAGTCCTCGTATTGTGATTCGTATTTATAAAACAGAAGAAGAGTATTTAGCTATAGAAATAAAGGACAATGGAGTAGGAAATACTACTGTGAATAATAAGAAACATGAGTCTAAAGGTATGGCGATCGTGAAAGAGAGAATCTCGCTAATCCAATCGTATCTAGATGATGACTTAATCATCAAGCATGATAGCGAAGGAACAGTAGTGAGAATAGTATTAAAAAATGTTTTAAAGTAATCAATGAAGAGATTTCTTTTTTTAGGCATATTCATTATGTATATGCTGTCTAATGTGTATGTGTTTTTTAATTATAGTGCATTAGTTAGAGATAGTGATTATAGTGTTAAAGTGTTGTTCGGTGCTATAGCATTGACGATGTCGTTAAGTATACTTATATTTTATAGTGTAGGGAAGAGAATGCCTGTATACTTAGCATCGTATTTCTATAGAATAGGTACGGGGTGGCTTATGTTGAGTATATACGCTTTTATGCTGTGTTTACTTTTTGATATAGGAGCATTAATTAATCACTTTACACAGCAGTCTACCTTGTTTATTTATGATCATTATTCTTCTGCACGTGGTTCCCTATTGATACTGTTGACATTAGTAATCGCGTTGATAGGACATATTACTTACCTTAAAAAGAAGAGAAAAGAAGTGGTGATAAAGGTGAATAAAAAGTTGCCTAAAGAGCTTCGTTTTGTCTTGTTGACAGATTTGCATCTTGGATATGCTATAGAACACAAAGAATTAAATAAATGGGTAGATACTGTCAATGCTGAGCATGCTGATGCTGTACTTATTGCTGGAGATGTGATAGATGTAAGTTTGATACCATTACAATATTATAAGTTAGATGAGGTATTAAAGCAGTTTAAGAGTGAGTATGGTACATATGCCTGTCTAGGTAATCACGAATATCTGGCAGGGGTAGAAGGAAGCATTACGTTCTTAAAGTCAGCAGGTATAAATATATTACGAGATCAGGTGAAGGTACTAGAAGATATAAATGTGAATCTGATAGGGAGAGATGATAAGACGAACAGACACCGTAAAGAGTTAGGAGAACTGATGGAGAATGTGGATGGTGATAAACTGAATATTCTCTTAGATCATCAACCTTACGCCTTAGATAATGCTGTAAACAATAGAGTGGATCTACAGTGTTCTGGACATACGCATAGAGGGCAAATGTGGCCTGTGTCTTGGATAACAGATCGGTTATTTGAGAATTCGCATGGGTATCTAAAGAAAGAGGATACACATATCTATGTCAGTTCTGGTGTAGGAATATGGGGAGGTAGATATAGAATAGGTACTGTGTCAGAATACGTCGTAATCAGAGTACAAGGAATATAATAAAATAAAGGCTATTTTTGTAAAAAATATTAGATTGTGAATTATTTATCGGTTGAGAATATAGCGAAATCATTTGGTGCGAGAACATTGTTCGAGGATGTATCATTTGGAATTAATAAAGATCAGAAAATTGCTTTCGTAGCAAAGAATGGAACAGGTAAAACAACCATTTTAAAAATCCTAACAGGAGAAGATTTTCCGGATGCAGGACAAGTAGTTATGCGCAAGGGAATCCGTATGGCCTTTTTGCCTCAGGAGCCTGTACTTCAGGATGAATTGACAATAGAAGAAAGTATTTTTGCCTCAGACAATGATACTTTAAAAATCATAGAAGAATACGAGAAGGCATTAGAGAATCCGGAAGATGCAGATGCTTATCAGAAGGCATTCGAGAAGATGGATGCTCATAATGCTTGGGATTTTGAGACGCAGTATAAACAGATCTTGTTTAAGCTGAAGTTAGAGGATCTAAAGGTAAAAGTAAAAACGCTATCTGGTGGACAACGCAAAAGGTTAGCATTGGCTATTATCTTAATTAATAGACCAGACTTGTTAATTCTAGATGAGCCTACCAACCACTTAGATCTAGAGATGATCGAATGGTTAGAGAATTACTTCGCTAAGGAAAATATTACGTTGTTTATGGTGACGCACGACCGTTTCTTTTTAGAAAGGGTTTGTAATGAAATTATTGAACTAGATAATGGTAAGATTTATCAGTATAAAGGAAACTACTCTTATTATCTAGAGAAAAAAGAGGAACGTCTAGCGATAGAGAATGCAAGTATAGACAAGGCGCAGAACTTGTTTGTAAAAGAGTTGTCTTGGATGAGAAGACAGCCTAAGGCACGTACGACTAAGTCTAAGTCTCGTATTGATGACTTCTATGTGATTAAAGAAAAAGCACATAGTAGAAGACGTGAACACCAAGTAGAGTTAGAAATCAATATGGAGCGTATCGGTAGTAAGATCGTGGAGCTTCATAAATTACATAAGAAGTTTAAGGATAAGGTCATCTTAAATGACTTTAGTTATAATTTCAATAAAGGTGAGCGTATTGGTATTATCGGAAAGAATGGTAGTGGAAAGTCTACTTTCTTAAATATCCTTACTCAAGGTATACTACCAGATGCTGGTAAAGTAGTGGTAGGAGAAACTATAAAAATAGGATACTATACACAAGGAGGGATTAATATAAAACCAGAACAGAAGGTAATCGATGTGATTAAAGAGTTCGGTGAGTATATTCCATTGGCGAAAGGTAGATCTATATCGGCAGGACAGCTTCTAGAGCGTTTTTTATTTGATAGAAAGAAACAACATGACTTCGTAGAGAAATTAAGTGGAGGGGAGCTAAAACGTCTTTATTTATGTACAGTATTGATTCAGAACCCTAATTTCTTGATTCTGGATGAGCCTACGAATGATTTGGATATCGTGACTTTAAATGTCTTAGAAAGCTTCTTATTAGACTATCCAGGTTGTTTAGTGGTAGTTTCTCACGATAGATACTTTATGGATAAGATCGTGGATCACTTATTTGTATTTAGAGGAGAGGGAGAAATAGAAGATTTCCCTGGTAACTATTCTGACTTTAGAACGTATGAAGATAGTATAGAACCAGTAAAAGAAGAGTCAGTAAAAGAGAAGGTAAACTGGAAAGAAAGTCAAGTTAAAAAAGGATTGACATTTCAGGAGCAAAAAGAGTTTCAAAAAATAGAAAGAGAGATTGCTAATCTGGAGCAAAAGAAAGTAGAAATAGAGAAATTATTTTCTGATGGAAAAGTAGGAGATGATGAGATCGAATCTAAAGCGAATGAACTACAGAAAGTGTTAGCAGAATTAGAGGATAGAGAAGAGAAATGGTTTGAACTTTCTTCTAAAATGGAAGAATAAAAAACACCATAATTAAGAAAAATAAGAAAGGTACAATATTGAGCAATATTGTACCTTTTTTTTCGTTTAATAGCCTATTTTAGTGATGTGAGCTCCTTTAATTTAGGATTTATTTATGAAACAGACAAGATTTTAAAAGTTAATTATTTATTTTGTAATTTGTTGTTTTTTAGGCAGTTGTGTTATTGATTAGTGTTAAAGATTGAAAAGTGATATTAAAAAAATAGGAGAATGTGAAAAATGAAGTAACTTTGCAAACAGAAATTTCAAGTGGTGACAGGGCTTGAGAAATTAGTTTTAATGAGAAAAAAATGTTCTTTTTTTATTGGTATTGTCCTATTAACAGGGGTAGGAGTTTCAGGTTTTAAACAGTATGAGACTATGCTTTTAGAGGAATATAAAATAGTTCCAGAAGGCCCCCTATCTTATGAATTTCCATATAGTGATTTAGCTATGGAGGAGTCAGGAGAGTTATTAGCAATACCATTTATCGGAAAGACTTATGTCGGTTTTAAACAGGCATTGGCAGTACGCGAATCTTATGGATTGTACAGAATAGTAAATTCATATGGTTACATGGGCAAATACCAGTTTGGTAAAGTGGCATTACGTTCAATAGGAGTAACGGATACGACTAATTTTTTACATGATCCACTAATGCAAGAGAAAGCTTTTGATGCTTTGGTTGCGAAAAACAAATGGATCTTGAGAAAAGAGATTGAAAAATTTGATGGTAAACGCATCGGAGGAATTGCAATTACAGAGTCAGGAATCTTAGCAGCAGCTCACTTAGGTGGAGCAGGTTCTATAAAGAAATTCTTGAACAGTAATGGAGCAAACGGTTTCCAAGATGGATACGGTACTTCGATACGTACATATCTAAAAAGTTTTAGTGGATACGATGTATCTGATATTACAGCAGAAAAAGATGCTGTAGTGATGCTATAACTCTTTAGAAAAGAAAAACTAAAGGATATCATTTAAAAAATGGTATCCTTTTTTTATTGTTTATTGAAAATAAGTTTTTACATTTGCAATTCAATAAGTTGAAAAACGAAATGAATTTAATTCTAACAAATACTTGGTGGTGGACTAAACTTACGTCGAATGTCGTGAGCAGTCCTTGCTATGTATATATGAATTAAGAGAAATAATATATAATACCTAGAAGAGGCTTGTCAAACGACAAGCCTCTTTTTTTTGTGCCTTATCGAAAGTAAAATTGAAAACAATATATAAAATGAAATATCAAGTTAATCAAGATGGCTATTATGGAAATTATGGAGGAGCATTTATTCCTGAAGCATTAGCTCCAATTATTGGCCAATTACAGAGCGAGTATATCTCTATTATTGAACAAGAGGATTTTCAACAAGAAATGAATCAGTTATTAGAAGATTATGTAGGTCGTCCTACTCCTTTATATTTTGCAAAGGGGTTATCAGAGAAGTATAATGCTAAAGTGTATTTAAAGAGAGAAGATCTATGTCATACAGGAGCTCATAAGATTAATAACACTATCGGTCAGATATTATTAGCAAAACGCTTAGGAAAGAATAAAATAGTAGCAGAGACAGGCGCAGGACAACATGGAGTAGCTACCGCTACAGTATGTGCTCTTATGGGCATGGAGTGTATCGTATATATGGGGGCTTTGGATATAGAAAGACAAGCACCTAACGTGGCACGTATGAAAATGCTAGGTGCTGAGGTGAGAGCAGCGAAGTCTGGTGCAAAGACATTAAAAGAGGCTGTAGATGAGGCTTTACTATACTGGATAGAGAATCCTGATGATACATTCTATTTGATAGGATCAGCAGTAGGCCCACACCCTTATCCTGATATGGTGAGTAGATTCCAATCTATTATATCTAAAGAAATTAGAAAGCAATTATTAGCAAAAGAAGGAAGAGAAGAACCTGATTATATAGTAGCTTGTGTTGGTGGAGGTAGTAATGCAGTAGGAGCTTTTTACCATTTCTTAGAAGATGAACAAGTGAAGTTAATTGTAGCAGAAGGTGGAGGAGAAGGAGCTGATAGTCCAAAAACAGCGGCTACTTCTTTTGTAGGAAAAGAAGGAGTGTTACACGGAAGTAAAACGTTGTTTATGCAAGATGAAAATGGAGAACCTCTAGAAGCATATTCAGTATCAGCAGGTTTAGATTATCCAGGTTTTGGACCTTTATATGCACATATGAAAGAATTGGGAAGAGCAGAGTTTTATGCGATTAAGGATGATGAGGCAATGGCAGCAGGGTTAGCCTTGTGTAAAGTAGAAGGAATTATTCCTGCGATAGAAAGTTCTCATGCTTTAGCGGTATTAGAACAACGTAAATTTAAACCAGAGGATATTGTTGTAATCAATTTATCAGGAAGAGGAGATAAAGATTTAGATAATTATCGCAGTTATTTTAACTTCTAAAATAGATAAGGTATGTATTTAAGAATTGTTATCTGAAGAGAACTGTTTAGAAGGTAAAAAGCCAATAACATATTATATGCTATTGGCTTTTCTATTTAAGGTTCAGTATGTTTTAATCTTCGATGTTACCGATCATTAACTTAGGATCAACCCACTTGTCAAAATCTTCAGGTGTAACATATCCTAAGCGAACAGCTTCTTCTTTTAGCGTTGTGCCATTAGCATGAGCAGTTTGCGCTATTTCGGCTGCTTTGTAATAACCAATTTTGGTATTTAAAGCAGTTACTAGCATTAATGAACTATCTAGTAATTCTTTAATACGTTTGTCGTTTGCTTCAATTCCTTGTGCACAATGCTCATCAAAAGAAATACAAGCTTCTCCTATCAGTCTAGCAGATTGTAAGAAGTTGGCTGCCATAACAGGTTTGAATACGTTTAGTTCGAAATGACCCTGAGTACCAGCAAAAGATATTGTTGTATCATTACCTATCACTTGTGCAGCTACCATAGTAAGTGCTTCACATTGTGTAGGGTTTACTTTACCAGGCATAATAGAAGACCCTGGTTCATTTGCAGGAATAATGATTTCGCCAATTCCAGAGCGTGGTCCAGAAGCTAGTAGTCTGATATCATTAGCTATTTTATAAAGAGAAACAGCAAGTTGTTTTAATGCTCCATGTGTTTCTACAATTGCATCATGAGCGGCTAGAGCTTCAAATTTGTTTGGAGCCGTTACAAAAGGTAGTTTCGTGAATTTAGCAATATACTCTGCTACTTTTACATCATATCCTTTAGGAGTATTTAAGCCTGTACCTACAGCAGTACCTCCTAGAGCTAATTCAGCAAGATGAGGTAAAGTGTGATTTAATGCTTTTAGTCCATAATCTAATTGTGCGACGTAACCTGATATTTCTTGACCTAGTGTAAGAGGGGTAGCATCCATAAGGTGTGTACGGCCTATCTTTACTACATCTTTTAGTTCTTTAGCTTTTTTGTCTAATGTGTTTCTCAATGCAGTCACACCTGGGATAGTATATTCTACGACAGCTTTATAAGCAGCAATGTGCATTGCAGTAGGGTAGGTATCATTAGAGGATTGAGATTTGTTTACATCATCATTTGCTTTAAGTACTGGTTCGCCTTCACCTATTTGAAGACCAGCTAATACTTGAGCTCTATTAGCAATTACTTCATTCACATTCATATTAGACTGTGTACCAGAACCTGTTTGCCAAATAACTAAAGGAAAATGAGCATCTAGTTTGCCTTCTAGTATTTCGTCACATACTTTAGCGATATGATCTCTTTTTTCTGAAGGTAAAACATTTAAATCAGCATTCGTAAAAGCTGCTGCTTTTTTAAGATAAGCAAAAGCTTCTATGATTTCGTGTGGCATAGATGCTTCAGGACCTATTTTAAAGTTGTTTTTAGAGCGTTCCGTTTGTGCTCCCCAATATTTGTCTTTAGCAACTTTTATTTCTCCTATAGTGTCTTTTTCTATTCTGTATTCCATTATTAATTTATTTAGAATGATTGTTCTCTAAAGATAAGGATAATTATTTAGTTTCATTCTAAAGAAAGATTAAAAGTTAGAGTAGGTTAGGTAGAAAAAATAAAAGTGAGTATATTTACGGCGTATATACAAAAATTAATCCGGAGAAAACATGTTTGAATTTCAACAGTATTTAGGTTTCATCGTTGCCATGACTGTAGTTACTATGGCATTTTGGCTTATGATGTTCTTAGTTGGTTTCGTATCTTACTGGGCAGTAGGTGGAGCTAGAGAACTAATCAAAGAGAAGAAAGCTAAAAGACAGCAATTAGAAGACAATCAGATCTAGTATTTGGTTTAAGAAATAAAGAGTCATAATATGTATTATGGCTCTTTTTTTATGCCTATTTATGAGGGTTGATAGATTCGAAAAATATGGGGATAAAAAAAGGGACTACCCAATGGTAGCCCCCTAACAAATAATAAATTTATAATAGTTTAGTAAAGGTTTCTTTGTTTGATTACATCATTTCTCCTTCTCCTTGTTCTTCGCCACCACCAGCATTTCTTTGTTGTTTCTGTCTATCCATTTTAGTTTGGTTAAAACGATAAGTAAATGATAAGTTTACTTGTCTTCCTCTCCACTGCATTTCACTATGTGAAATAGATGTTGGTAAATAAGTGTCTGTTTCTCTTTTTCTAGAGTCGAAGATATCACTAACATTTAATGTAATGGTAGCTTTGTCTTTTAAGATATCTTTACTTATAGAGGTATTAGCAGATAGGTTTCCTAATGCTTTTCCTTGTGATGTATCATAAGGTGCTCTGTACATTCCGTTTACTTGCCAATCTATTTTATAAGGCAATGATATCTTAGATGATAATCTAGTAAACCAAGCATAAGAGTTTTGGTCAAAGTTTTGCGTTTCTACTGTTCCATCTAGTTTAGTGAAAGTATAGTCTCCTTTTGTTTCTGTTCTAAAGAAGTTGAAGTTACCATTTAATTTCCACCATTTAAATGGAGTATAGTTTAAGGTAAAATCAAATCCATATCTGTATTCTGTAGCTAAGTTAATTGGTGAACTAACAATAATAGTTGTACCACTTGCATTTGTACCCGCTTCTCTTCTTACGAATTGGAATGTGTCATCCGTTTTATTTAAGTAAGCAGATGCACTAAGAGTGAATCCACTCCATCTCTTCAAATACCCTAAATCAAATGCATTTGTTTTAGCAGGGTTTAAATCAGGGTTTCCTTGAAAGAAGTTGATGTCACTCGTATAATTAGAGAAAGGGTTTAAGAAACGCCCTCTAGGACGCATAATACGTTTACTATAACTAATACTCACATTACTAGATTCATCCAATTCATAGTTTAAAAATAAACTAGGGAAGAAGTCATCATATTTCTTGTTGTTGTAATCGTTGCTAGTTAATTGATTTACGTCAATATTACTTTTTTCCCAACGGAACCCAACCATATAGTTAAGTTTGTCAGTTATTTTATCTCCATATTGAGCATAGAATGCATTAACTTGTTCTTTGTATTCTAGTACGTTAGAAACTCTAGTGTTGTTAATCCATTCATTATTAGTTAGATTATATAATCCAAAGTTATTAGTTGTCGATTTAAATGTACCTAAGTAACCTGCTTCAAAGTTTCCACTCTCTCCTAAAGGTAATGTGTAATCTACTTTTACTAGACCTGACTTATATTTGTCATCACTAAGAGTTCTTTCGTAAGTCATTAGGTTATGCTTATCATTAATGTCAGAGATATTAGCATCGTCATCACTAGTGTCTTTAGAGATACTAGCCTCTGCTGTTAACTTGTGATCTTCTTTAGCGAATTTCTTTTCAAATGATGTTGTATATTCTACACTGTTATAGTTTGACTTACGTCTTTCTTCTCTATATCTATTATAGTCTAAGTTGTGGTTACCATCGTAATATTGGTAATCAACAGAGTTAGGAGAGGTACCATTACTTCTACGTACATTCACACTATTAGACCAAGTTAGAGAAGGAGTAATATAGTAGTCTAGACCGAACATACCGTTGTAGCCTTGTCTTTCTCTATTGTTGTCTTTATATTCATCGATGTACTGTATAGGATTACCATCGTGATCTAGATATTGGTTGTTGTTAACGTTATATCCTTTTGTTTTAGTATCTCTATAAGATAAGGTCGTATAGAAGTTATATTTCTCTCCACGAATATTTACATTACCATTTAATTCATAGTTGCGAGGATCTCCTATTGTACCCGTGATATTTCCATTAATACCTTGTGCTTTACCTTTCTTAAGGACGATATTAATAATACCAGCACCTCCTTCAGCTTCATATCTAGCTGATGGATTAGTGATTACTTCTACTTTTTCGATTGATTCAGCAGATAGAATACGCATTGCTTCTTGGATATTATTAGCAAGACCAGTAGGTTTACCATCGATAAGTACTTTTACATTCTCGTTACCACGTAAACTAACAGCACCTTCACTATCTACAGTTACTGAAGGAACGTTGTCTAATACATCTCCTGCAGTACCTCCTTTTACAATCATATCTTCACCTACATTGTAAACTTTTTTGTCAAGCTTAATATCTACAGTAGATTTTTCTGCAATGACTAGTACTTCGTCTAGCATTTGAGCGTCATCTGTGACTTTCTTAATACCTATATTAGTATTTCCATTGACAGCTACTTTGCGTAGTTCAATAGTTTTAAAACCTAAGTATTCTATACGAATTAAGTATGACCCGTCAGGTACTTCAAAAGAGTATTGTCCTTTTGAGTCGGTCATACCTCCTGAGACAATATTAGCATTGTTCTCATTTTGTGCGAATACACTCGCATATTCTAAGGGAAGATTTGTAGCAGCTTCTACTACAGTACCTGTTACAGTACTTTTTTTAGAGTTCTGTGCTAATGCTGTTACCCCGAACATTAGAGTTAACAGCATTAGAAGAACTTTTGTAGTTTTTAATCTTTTCATTATAGTCGTTAGTTTTATATCTATTAGACTATAATTTGCGGTGAAGGTTTAAAAACAAAATGGTTAATAAATTGTTAATTAGTCTTACAGGATTTCATGAATCTTTTCTGTAGGTCTTGCAATAACAGCTTTAGGGCCATTAACAACAATAGGTCTTTCAATCAGCTTTGGGTTTAAAACCATAGCTTCGATTATCTCGTCATCGCTCAATGTATTACTTCCAAAAGTATCTTTCCAAAATGCATCTTTTGTACGAACTAAATCGATTGGATTGTAATTGAGTTTTGTTAGTATTGTCTTTACATCATTTTCAGTAAGGTCTGCATCCAAATATTTTATAATTTTGTATGCTACACCTTGCTCTTCCATGAAAGCAATACTTTCGCGTGATTTGCTACAACGCGGATTGTGATAAATTGTGATCATAAATAAGGAATTTTATACCAAATATAGTACATTTTTTGAGATATGGGAATTATTGAACAGCTATTGAGAATAAACAAAAGTCAGAAACTTTGGCATTATTTACCTTTTTCGTTATTTTTTTTAGGGATTATGTTCCTGAATTGGATTTCTTTAAGATATTCAGCCCTATCTACTAATGAAATCATAAAAATGAATATTGATAAATTTGGTAAAAATATCAATTTTTTGATAACTATAGGGCCATTAGTATTCATGTTTGTGTTTCTAATAGCTTGGGTATTAGTAGTTCATAAGCAGAGTCTGCTAAGCCTTACTACCTCTAGGGTTAAGGTAGATTGGAAGAGAGTATTATTTGCTTTTTCTTTATGGAGTTCTGTGATTATAGCGTTCTTTATCTATGGATATATAACTTCTCCAGAAGATTATGTGTTTTCGTTTAAACTGTGGCCTTTTTTAGTATTCTTTCTATTTGCGATTGTTTTAATCCCTTTACAGACTAGTTTTGAAGAATACTTTATGCGCTCTTATTTAATGCAAGGAATAGGTCTAGCTACGCGCAGTAGAGCAGTAGCTTTGTTTACAACATCTATTTTATTTGGTTTAATGCACTTAGCTAATCCTGAGGTAGAGAAGATAGGATTCTCTATTATGATTTATTATATCGGAACAGGACTCTTTCTAGGGATTATTACTTTAATGGATGATGGTGTAGAGTTAGCTTTAGGTTTCCATGCTGCGAATAACTTAATAGGAGTGCTATTAGTCACTTCTGATTGGACTGCCTTTCAGACGAACTCTATTTTTACCAATATTAATTCAGAAAGTGTTATTTCACCTTGGGAATATATTATACAGGTGGGAATAGTTTTGCCTTTAGTGATTTTAGTATTCGCTAGAAAGTATAAATGGAAGAATTGGAAACACCAGTTATTAGGTAGGGTAAGATAAAAGAACAAATTATGGAATTAAATTATATACATCCTAACTTTAGATTGAATGGTAACTCTTATACGATAGAGGAGTTGATTACATTGGCTAAAGAATGGGAACTAGGAACTCAAGAATATTTGGTCGATTTAGGAAGGCTTATTATAGAATGGTTTGATACGAATGATTATGTAAGTTTGACTACATCAGGTACTACAGGACCTCCTAAAATTATACATTTAAAGAAAGAAGCTATGATCTGTTCAGCAAAGGCTACTGCTTCTTTTTTTGAAATAACTACTGGTAGTACTGCTCTTTTATGTATGTCTACGAAGTTTGTAGGTGGTAAGTTGATGTTTATTAGATCTTTAATTGTTGGATGGTCTTTAGATGTTAAAGAACCTACAGCAAGACCTTTGGAGCAAAATACAAAGTTATATGACTTTGTAGCGATGGTACCTATGCAAGTAGAGAACTCGATAGAGGAGTTAAATAAAGTAAAGACTCTTATTATTGGAGGTGCTAAAGTGAATCAAGGTTTAGCAGATAAGTTAAAACAAGTTACTACTAAGGTATATGAGACTTATGGGATGACTGAAACAATCACTCATATAGCTGCTAAACGAGTAGGTGTAGCATCTTTCTCAGTGCTTTCTCATGCGACAGTTAGTCAAGATGATAGAGGGTGTTTAGTAATCTCTGCCCCGACTGTTAATCCAGAATTAGTTATTACTAATGATTTAGTAGAAATTATTAATAATAAGGAGTTTAAATGGCTTGGAAGGGTAGATAATGTCATTAATAGTGGTGGAGTAAAACTTTTTCCTGAGCAAATAGAAGAAAAGTTGTCAAAGAGGATTCCTTATCGTTTCTTTGTGGCGAGTAAAGAAGATACTTACTTAGGTAATAAACTAGTGTTAGTTATTGAAAGTGAGCAGTATACTTTACCTGATGATATATACGTGGAGCTTGGTAAATATGAGAAACCTCGTGAAGTACAGTTTGTTTCTAAGTTCGAAGAGACAGAAACAGGCAAAATAATAAGAAAGAAGAATATTCAATAAACTAGATTAATAACATGAAGAAGAATAGTGTAAGTAACATTATCCTAAGCTGGGTTGTAGCATGTTTAGTTTCTTTTGGAGGAACTGCTTATGCTAAGAAGATAATTAGAAATGGTGATAATACCAATCTAATTACCAATGAGATGTTAGAACGTATTTTAGAGAAAAATAGAATACATGTAGGAGAAGGAAAAGTCGCAGACTATATCCCCGAACTGAGCAAGGTTAATGCCAGCGCTATCGCATTCTCTGTAGTGAAGCAGAATGGAGAAGTTGTTAATGTAGGGGATGTATCACAGAAGTTTACGATTCAGAGTATTTCTAAAGTAATAGCTCTGATGGTAGCAGTAGAGGAGTTAGGAGAGAAAGAGGTGTTTTCTAAAGCAGGGTATTATGGAACAGATAAGCCTTTTAATCATTATGCTAACTTAGAGACTAAAGGAAAGCCTTTAAATCCTTTAATGAACGCTGGTGCTATACTTACGACTGCCTTGTTAGGTGGGGATAATGATGAAGCATTTCAGAAGATTTTAGACATGGTTCGTTATATCACGAAGAACGAAGCGATAGGTTATAGCCACTCTGTATATATGTCTGAGAGAGAAACAGGACATAGAAACAGAGGTATATTCCATTTATTAAAGAATAATGGTCTGATCGAAGGAGAAGAGAATAGATTAGACAATTATTTTAAACAATGTTCTATAGAGGTTACAGCAGAAGATTTAGCTAAGATTGGTTATTTCTTTGCTAATCAATGTACTCGTTTTGATGGAGATACGAAGTATAAAAACTCAGAGATGTCTAAGTTAGTACAGTCACAGATGTTAATCGCAGGGATGTATGAGTTTAGTGGAGAGTATGCTCGTACAGTAGGTTTGCCTAGTAAGTCTGGAGTAGGAGGAGGTATTGTTGTTTCTGTGCCGAATAGAATCGGAATAGGGACTTTCAGCCCAGGATTAGATACACAAGGTAACTCTGTAGTAGGGTATCACATGATCTTAGATCTAGTAAATGAATTAAACCTTAGTATCTTTTAATAGATAAGAATAAGTGCTTATAAATAGAAAAAGCCAACTGATATCAGTTGGCTTTCTTTTTGGGTGCAAATAATCTATTGCAAATTCTTAGAATTGCTCTCTTCCTGAGAAGTGGAAAGCAGACTCGATAGCAGCGTTCTCGTCGCTATCAGATCCGTGTACTGCGTTTTCACCGATTGATTTTGCATATTTTTTACGGATAGTACCTTCAGCAGCTTCAGCTGGGTTAGTAGCACCGATTAATTTTCTGAAATCTTCTACAGCGTTCTCTTTTTCTAAGATAGCTGCTACGATTGGACCTCTAGACATGAATTCAACTAATTCTCCGTAGAAAGGTCTTTCACTGTGTACTTCATAGAATTTTTGAGCGTCTCTTACAGTTAATTGAGTTAACTTCATTGAAACGATTTTAAATCCTCCTTCAGTAATCATGTTGATGATTCCACCGATGTTACCTGCTTCTACAGCATCAGGTTTAATCATTGTAAAAGTTCTGTTCGTTGCCATTATTCTTAAATTTAATTTATTGCAAAAATAGTCTTTTAAATATTACAAAAGTGATAATATTTATAAAAAAGTGTGGTTTAAATCACTTTTATTTAGAAACAGGAATCTCTAATAATCTCTGTGCTAATTCTATCATCTCAGGAGTTCCTGTGTGCTTTTTAGGCTCATCTGATAATTTCACTACATCCGTCCAATATCCTCCCTCTGGAAGAGCTTGAGACATCTTGATTACGATATTCATAGCGTCTAGCCCCACATCATTAGTAAAGTCTGTACCGATACCAAATGACATTCCTATTCTTCCTTTACAGTGATTAGCGATGCGCTCTACTTTTTCAGGGTTCAATCCATCAGAGAAGATAATAGTCTTCTGAGTAGGATCTATATTTAATGATTTGTAATGTGCGATGACTTGATCAGCGAAGTCTAGTGGATCCCCACTGTCATGTCTAACTCCGTCAAATAACTTAGCAAATTTTTTATCAAACTGTTCAAAGAAAACTTTACTTGTATACGTATCCGTTAGCGCGATTCCTAGATCTCCTCTATAAGTATCTACCCAATGTTCTAATCCCATTGAGTTTGCCATTTTGAAACCATACTTAGCTGCGTGGAACATAAACCATTCATGAGCATGTGTTCCAATAGGTTTAGTGTTATACTTCATCGCTAAGTGCACATTACTCGTCCCGATGAAGCTTCCGTCGCCATACTGCTTTAAGGTATCTACCACTAATTGGTGTACTGCATAAGAGTGTCTTCTTCTTGTACCAAATTCAGCAATAGTAATCCCTAATTCTTTGTATTTCTCTATTTTGTTACGCGTATTCGCAATCACCTTTTCTGAAGAGTCTCTTTCAGAATTAGTCATTTTATAATATAACTCACAGATAATAGACATTAGAGGTACCTCCCATAAGATAGTTCTATACCAATATCCTTTGATATGTACTTCTAGATCTGGTCCATCTTGTGATATTTCTATTTCTGATGGATCATAGTGATACCCTTGTAAGAAGTCTAGATAAGTAGGGTCTAAGTAAGGACAAGTCTTTTCTAAGAATATCTTCTCTGCTTTTGTTAACTTTAGTTTAGCCATTTCATCTACGGCAGAGCGCAGTACTTCAGCAAAACCTGGGGGGTATTTATGTTGTCCTCTATTGATAAAGATATAGGACGCTTTAGCATAAGGGAATTGTTTAATAGCAGCGTACTGCATCGTAAACTTATAGAAATCGTTATCTAATATAGATACGATAACTTGGTTAGTGTTCATTGCTTCCATAGTTTTTTAGATTAATATATCACTTTCTAAGTCAGATTTCTCCACATGAAATTTGAAGTTTAACTTATGCATTAACTCTAATACTAAGTTTTTATACCAATTCTCTGACTTAGGATGAATATAAATTTTTTCTATTAATTGTTCGATATCCACGTGTATTTTAATACCCTCATTGATTTCTATACCCAGAGGGCTTACATCTGAGATAATACGAACCTCTTTTTCGTATTGAAAACTTTGTCTTTTGAACAAGAAAGGGAAGAACTCATCGTCAAAAGGAATAAACTCTCTTTTGTAATCGATGTAGTTTACTTCTCCTATGTACTGGTCTATTCGGTTTTCTACAGAGACCGCTTTTTGCAGTCGTTCTAGCGTAGATTGAATAGCGATACCTTCTTTGTTTTTTGTGAATATCTGCCACATCGCGAAAGACTCACATTCATTAAGATGCCAACTACTGATGACTATATTCTTTCTTTTCTGTTTATAGTGCTGTAAGAAATCAGGATTGTCTTGACTGATTCTTTTTATCTCTTCAAAAGTTGGCTCGCTAAATGTCCCTTCATACTGATCTTCAAATTTGTCAGATCTAGACATGAATAGTTTATTAGACAGTAATAAATCTAAAAACTTAGATAAGTCTAAGTACTTCCATACAACAGTATTCGGATCGCTAGGGAGTGTTATATTTTTACCGTCTTTATACATTTATTCTAATGATTGTAGTGAAACTAATTTAGAGTAAGTACCATTTAACTGGATTAGCTCTTCATGAGTACCTTGTTCTACTATTTTACCTTTTTGCATGACTACGATTAAGTCTGCCTTTTGGATCGTAGATAGACGGTGAGCTATGATAATAGACGTTCTGTTTTGCATCATATTATCTAAGGCAACCTGTACTAGTTTTTCGCTTTCTGTATCTAATGCAGACGTCGCTTCGTCTAATATCATGATCGGAGGATTCTTAAGCACTGCTCTTGCGATAGACAGACGTTGTTTCTGTCCTCCAGATAATTTGTTTCCAGCATCACCGATATTGGTATCTATACCATGAGGTAGATCTTTGACGAACTCATACGCATTAGCTATTTTAAGTGCTTGCATGATTTCTTCATCTGTAGCATCTTCTTTACCTAGCTTAAGGTTGTTCTTGATTGTATCATTGAATAAGATACTATCCTGAGTTACTAGTCCGATAAGATCACGTAGATCGCTCAGCTCTAAGTTACGAATATCTTCGTTATCTATTTTAATTGCTCCTTCATTGATATCCCAGAATCGAGTCAATAAGTTTGCTATCGTACTCTTACCACTACCAGATTGACCTACTAGTGCTACAGATTTTCCTTTTGGTACTGTAAGTGTAAAGTCTTTTAATACGTACTCTTCTTCGTACTTAAACGAGATATTATCTACCTCTATTTTATCCTCGAAGCTAGACTTAGCTATTGCATTTTCTTTGCTTTCGATAGGGTTATTTTCTTCTAATACCTGTAACACACGCTCTGCAGCAGCATTACCACGTTTTAATGAGTACGAAGCCTTAGACATAGCCTTAGCAGGTGTAAGGATATTATAAGCCATACCGATATAGGCAATAAATGCAGCCCCTGTCAGTGTACCTTCACCTAGTACTAGATGACCACCGTATACTAATAATACAGCGATAGTCACGATACCTAAGAATTCACTAAGTGGAGAAGATAAGTTCTGACGGTTAAGGATAGTATTGTTTAGTTCATAGAAACTATGTGTAGAGTCTTGAAACTTTTTATTGAAGTTTTTTTCTGAATTAAAGCTTTTGATCACTTTTAGTCCAGATAGAGATTCTTCTATAATAGATAAGAAGTACCCTTGTTCTTCAGAAGCTTTTTGTGAACTTTTCTTTAAGGTCTTACCTACTTTAGAAATGATTACACCTGAGATAGGAACAAATATAAATACGAATAAAGTTAGCTCAGTACTGATTGCAAACATGGCTACAATAGTAAATACTATCGTCAATGGCTCTCTTACCACTACTTCTAAGATAGATAAGAAAGAGTGCTGTATCTCTAGTACATCAGAAGTGATTCGAGAGATCACATCCCCTTTTCTTTTTTCAGAGAAGAACGATAGAGGTAACTCTAATGACTTTTTATACATCGCATTACGAATATCTTTTAATACTCCATTTCTCAGGAAGGTAATAAAGTACATCGCCCAATAGTTAAATAAGTTTTTTAGTAAAAACAACGAGATAATTACAGCAGCCATTACCATCAAGGTATCTTGAGCTCCATGCTCTGCAGTATACTGCGTGATGAAGTAAGACATATAGTCTTCTAAGTAATTCTTAATATGTCCTATACCTGTATAGAGAGGTTTCTCTGTAACTTTTTTGGCATCACCAAAAAGTACTGTCAACATCGGGATCAATGCCACAAAAGATAGTGCACTGAATAAAGCGTATAGTATATTAAAAAAAACGTTTAAGTAAGCATAGGTCTTATATGGCTTACCAAAGTGAAGTATCTTCTTAAAGTATTCGTTCATATTTGTTATAATGTAAAAAGCAAAAATAAAGAAAAAAAGACTGGTAGTACTACCAGTCTTTCTTATATGTTCTAATTCAACTTCATTTCGTTGATGATATCTTGAATTTTTTGGTCTAATACTTTCTCCGTTGCCTTCACTTCAGCGATATCGTGTAATGGTTCGTTTACACTAAAGTAGAATTTAATCTTCGGTTCAGTACCACTAGGACGAGCAGCTATCTTCGTACCATCTTCTAGATAATAGATTAGTACATTAGATTTAGGCACTTGGATAGGTTCTATCTCATTAGTGAATAAGTTCTTCGCTTCACTAGACTGATAGTCTTCTACACATACTACTCTCTGCCCGATGATTTCAGTAAGTGGATTTTCTCTTAACTCGATCATCATTTGTTTAATCTCTTCAGCTCCAGAAATTCCTTTTTTCACTAGAGAAATAAGGTATTCTTTATAGAACTTATTGTCGATATATAGATTCATTAACTCTCTATAGAAAGAACTACCTGCTGCTTTAGCTACAGCTGCGATCTCACATACTAATAAAGCAGAAGCTACAGCATCTTTATCACGTACAGCATCACCTACCATATATCCAAAACTCTCTTCACCACCACCGATAAATTTCTGAGTAGGACATTCATTGATAAACTTAGCTATCCATTTAAATCCTGTCAATCCTACTTTACACTCTACACCATAACTTTCTGCTAAGTCTAGCATCATAGGAGTAGAAACGATAGTAGAACCAATAAATTCATTTCCTTTAAAACCGATATTGCGCTTGTACTGTTCTAGTAAGAAACCTGTCATCATCACCATCGTTTGGTTACCATTTAACAGAATCATATTACCATCTAAGTCACGTACACCTATACCGATACGGTCAGAATCAGGGTCAGTACCGATCACGATATCTGCACCTGTCTCATCTGCTAACTGAAGTGCCATAGTCAATGCTTCTGGTTCTTCAGGATTAGGAGATTTTACAGTAGGGAAGTCCCCATCTGGTTCTGCTTGTTCTTTTACGATGAATACATTCTTATATCCAGCAGCTTCGAAGGCTCTAGGGATAAGTTTGATAGAAGTACCGTGTAGAGAAGTATACGCTATTTTTAATTGATCTTTTACAGACTGTGGAGTATCAAAGCTTGCATTCTCTACAGTAGATTGGATAAACGCAGCATCTAGTTCTTCTCCTACATAAGTAATCAGGTTATCATCTCCTTTGAAGTTTACTTCGTTATAGGTTAACCTGTTGATTTCGTCTATAACAGCAGCATCATTAGGAGGAACGATTTGTCCACCATCTTGCCAGTACACTTTATATCCATTGTATTCTGGTGGGTTGTGAGAAGCTGTTAATACGATACCTGCATTACATCCGTAGTGTCTTACCGCGAAAGATAACTCAGGAGTAGGGCGCATCTCTGCGAATAAGTATACTTTAATACCGTTAGCAGTGAATACATCTGCTACTACTTTCGCTAACTCTTGACTGTTGTGACGACAGTCAAAGTTGATAGCTACTTTCCATTCTTGGTTAGGGAATGATTGTTTGATATAGTTTGATAATCCTTGTGTATTTTTACCTAGTGTATATTTGTTGATACGATTTGTACCAATTCCCATTATACCGCGCATACCTCCTGTACCGAACTCTAAGTTTTTATAAAAACTGTCTTTAAGAGTTGCAGGATCAGTATCCATCATTTTTTGAACAGAAGCCTGTGTTTCAGCATCAAAAGGTTCTTTTAACCATAATTCAGCTTTTGCTAAGATTTCTTTTTCTATTTGCATAATATTGATATTTAGTGTGGATTAAAAACCGCTTTGTTCAGCGATTTTATATCTACTAATGTTTGTCTTTGTTTTAAGTATAAGTTCTCCTAAGAATCCCGCTAAGAATAACTGTGTTCCGATGATCATCGTTGTCAGTGATATATAGAACCACGGATCTTGAGTCACTCGGATAGCAGGTAATCCATAATAAAGCTTATACAGCTTATTCGCTCCAATAAAGAAGGCAGCACAGAACCCAATCCCAAAGGTGATAACCCCAAGTGATCCGAATAAGTGCATCGGTCTTTTGCCAAATTTAGAGAGGAACCAAATGGTAATCAAATCTAGAAAACCGTAGATAAATCTACTCATCCCAAACTTGGTAGTACCGTATTTACGTGCTTGGTGGATGACTACTTTTTCACCTATTTTATCAAAGCCTTCATTTTTGGCTAGGACAGGGATGTAGCGGTGCATCTCACCAGATACCTCTATATTTTTAATGACCTCATTTTTATAGGCCTTCAGTCCACAGTTAAAGTCGTTTAGCTGAACACCAGAAGTCTTTCTCGCAGCCCAGTTAAATAGTTTAGAAGGAAGGTTTTTGGATACGACAGAGTCATATCGTTTCTTTTTCCAACCAGATACCATATCATACCCCTCTTTAGTGATCATATCATATAGTACCGGTATCTCATCAGGACTATCTTGAAGATCAGCATCCATAGTGATTACTACATCTCCTAGTGCCTGTGCAAATCCAGCATGTAAAGCCTGTGATTTACCAAAGTTGCGTTGGAAGCGTATTCCTTTAACCTGAGTATCTCTAGCAGCTAGTGCAGTGATTATATTCCACGATTTGTCTTTACTACCATCATCGATAAAGAGAATCTCATAGGTAAAGCCGTTCTCCTGCATAACTTTAGTTATCCACGTATGTAGTTCTGGCAGAGACTCTGCTTCGTTTAGCAGAGGAATTACTATTGATAGATTCATCTAGATTATTTATGATCTTTATTAAAATCAGTATCTACATCATGATTAATTTCAGGATGTGGGTTTACGAATTCTGATTTATTTTTAAATATAGCAGCTAATAATATCCCTAGTATTGAATTTCTAAGTACACTACCTGCCCATAAAAACAATTGTGATTTAGGAGCAAATTGGTTGATATTTCTAGCTTTTTCTAATTGTTCATTGATTTGTTCTTGTGGAAGTCCAGACCCGTCTAATGTTTTGATTAACATATCATAAAGAGATTTGCTAATTTCCTCCTTAGCAGAAGGATCCACGATATTAAAAAGAATATTATAAATGATAATATTCGCAGTCACTCCGATGATGACCATCAAGAAGAATGGAGTAAAACCTTCTCTGAATGTAACATATCCTCCTGCTTTTTTACGAGCAAAATAGATAGTCAGTATCCCTAAGATAACCATCACACCCATATTAAAAAAACCAGCGAAAGTATTGGCAAATAGGGCTTTGTCTGTAAAAAATATTACACTGTTAAATAGTGTGTAATAGATGGCTAATATGATTCCGAAAGTAATACCTACTTTATTTACTGGGTTCTTCATTGGTTATCTATAAATATGATTTACAAATATAATAAAATAACCCTTTTAGAACGGTATGTAATGGGAGTTTGTTAACAGAATGTGCACTAATTGTCTTATTTATCTATTCTTTTTATAAAACAATAAAGTTGTGAAGATACAGAAGGTCTTGTAGCGCTTTAGTTTATCTGTTCTTTCTAGACTAAAAAGAGATCTTATTGAATAGTTTATAAGCATATTGAAAGTGAGTATGTGGAGCGTCTTTTTATCAATGGGAATTAAAATTCATAGTTTGTTTTTTTTATTCTGATCTAAAATGTAGCTGTATACCCCCTTATTTGAGCTATAATCTTCTGTTTTTTTAAAATTTTCGGTTCGAAACGCTGTTTTTAACCCTTTTTATAAAAAAAGTATCCTATTTTTTTTAGAATGCTAAAAAGAGATATTTACTGCTAATCTCTTTATTTATAAGGGATAGAAGCTATATTGATACAAATAATGATATGATGTACCTAATATGATACCCCCTTGTAATCCCTTGCGTACACTGGTGTTGGTTCTTATTTGCTCGACAATTCATGGAGAATAAGCCGAGAATGGTGGAGTAGAGAGGTCATTAGTCGAAGAATGATTCTTGTATTGATAGGGGATCTACGACTAATCTAAAATTTGGGTTCTGTGTGGAGGGAGTTATAGGTTGAGTAATTTAATTTTGAGTAAAGGGGCACTTAAATAGAATGAAGTATAGGGGATGTATAGTAGGGTATAGGTTTGTTTGAAAAGCGTTTTTTTTTGATGTGTTTTTATATTGTATTTTAGTATTCTATTTTTATATAAAATGTTTATGCAAAAGAATAATATAGAGGGATGTGGAGCGTAAAAATGATGAAGTATGTTAGATTTAATTTCAGAGTATTTTCATACTCTTTTTAGAGAACATCCAGAGTATGGAGGTATAGGACTCGTATTGATAGGAGGTGTGCTTTTATTCTGTTCTATTAAAGCATATGAGCACATGTATGATCAGACAGGAGGACCTGTGTTTAATATGGCTTGGATACGAAATACCTTTGGAATTAAAGTAGCTAAGTTTTTGAATATCTGTTTTTCTATACTCTTTATTTTGATTGGTATAGGATTCTATCTCGCTTATAAAAAATAAAGAAGTGACTTATATAATATTTACCTATAAGGAGTGTTAGAAACCAAAAGCGCCTTTCTCTTTTCATTAGAGAAAGGCGCTTTTGGCTTTATTTCTTCAAGTTATTTTAGGGGTTTTAGTCCTGTCATTTTTTCTAACGTAGAGAAGAACTGCGTTCTCATCTCAGGAGTCATATTCTTCACACGCGCTTGTCCATGATCTTTTTTAGGAAGTACGTAAGCTTTAGAGTTGACCTTAGCACTAGGTACTACCATAGAGGCACTCCATGTATCTGTCTCGCCATATACATAGATAATGTTATTCGCATCATTCTCTAACCATGTTTTTACTTTTTGGATTAGTGCATCGTTAAAGTTGTTATATGTAGTTCCTTCAGGCATAAAGGTAGCTAACGGGTTAGACGTAAAGCTCACGTATTTCTTGAATGGAGTGATGTCATATCCGTAGTATCCTAGCTGTGTTCCTGACTGATAATAGTGAGATTCGTATCGCTTGATCGTTTGATCACTAAAGAAGTCTATATTACTCACACTAAGGAAGTGTTCTGTTAGTTCATCAATGTTTTTTGTATTTGGGAATGTAGCACATGAGTGACCACTTTGCCAGAATCCGAAGCTGTATTCTAATACTGCGTATTCAAAAGCTTTTTCTAAAGAACCTAAATAGTTAAAAGACAGTCTAGCTCCTTTAGCATACCATTTAAGCTTTTCTAGAATCTGTGTTTTATTTTCAAATAGTTTTACCTGGATATTGTAGATTTTGTCTCTACATGATTTGTCTCCCACATTTGCTAAAAATGGATATATACGAGGCTCTTCTAACGCTTGGTTAAAAGGAGCTACATACGGAATCGCTACATCTACATCATTAGGATAGAAGTATTTATAGTAGATGCTAGTCTGTCCACCTTTGCTAATACCTGTACTGATCCATTTATTGTTTGTATAGATTTCTCTGAATAGTTGGTTGATCTCATGTAAGTCAGCTGTTACTTGTTCCATAGTAAGATACTGCCATGGTTTGCCTTCAGGAATAGACTCTCCGAAGAATCTGTGTTCTATATTTAAATAGTTACTCTGTAGATAGTTTACCATTTCGCTAGCACGTACATATAGATCATAACCGTTAGTCTCCATAATCATAGGGTGATCAAAATCCTTGTGATAGAAGTGTACCTTTTGATAAAAATAACCTTCAGAAGGATCTGTGTGATCTACTTGTTGTCTTACTCTAAGTTCATACAATAGATATGAGTCATCTTTAGACTCTAGTTGTTTGAATGTTACATTCTTTAAGTTGTACAGAGCCTGTTCTACTTTTTTCTGATCAGGGTGTGCGACTGCCAGCACTGTAATCAATAAGAATACGAGTGTGATTAATTTTTTAAACATAATGTTTTAGTCTTAAATAGGGTTAGTGTTTTCAAAGATAGGATTGTTAAAGCTTCACTAAAATATAAAAATGTTAAAATGCGAAAATTTTTGTATATTTAGTTTCAAAATTAAAAGAGTTATGAGCGATCAAAGTATGAGTATTCGTGTTTTAGAGGTAGGCGGCTTTAAAGCTACTGGAGTGATTAATATGTCTTATGCTAACTTTAGCGACAAGGATAAATATCCTTATGCATTTGTTATAGAATTATCACTTGTAGAGACAGAGCGTGAGTACCCTACATGGGAAGAAAACGAACGATTAGAAGAAATAGAGAATAATATCATAGATATCTTAAGAAGAACTCAGTCAGATATACAATATATAGGTAAAATGACGCGCAGGGGTGTAAGAGATATCTTTTGTTATTTAGCGAGTGATGATGTAGATGGAGAGGCTATAGGAGGATATTGTGATACTATAGAAGATACTATAGATATACATATAGAGATAGAAGAGGATAAGGATTGGGAGATAGTGTCTAAGCTTATTAGTTGATAACGAATAGGATATTATAAGGGATTGATAAAATCAGTAAATAAAGTAAAATAGTTATTTGATTTTTCAAATTATATTGTACATTTGCAATCTGAAATAAAATACATAAGTATAACTAAAAAGTTATCGGAAGTTTACACCTTTCTTGAAAATAGAAAGCTTCGAAATGGAAGGTAGCTCACAATTTAAAATAGAATTTATCATGAGAAAAGGTATTCACCCAGAAAATTACAGATTAGTAGCATTTAAAGATATGTCAAATGATGACGTATTCATCACAAAATCAACAGTAGAGACTAAAGAAACAATCGAAGTTGACGGAGTAGAATACCCAGTGTACAAAATGGAGATCTCTCGTACATCTCACCCATTCTACACAGGTAAATCTAAACTTATCGATACTGCAGGACGTATTGACAAATTCAAAAACAAATACGCTAAATTTGGTAAATAATTTTAGCTTATCATATACGAAAGCCTCTCAATCACTTGAGAGGCTTTTTTTATAGTTTATATACATCTGATGTGGTGAGATATGCGTCTCTAGAGAGTGTGTATAATACTTGCTTTCCTTTGGTTTGTATAAAGGCAATGACATTATTGTTCTTGATCGGGAAGTGTATGTATAGTTCTTTTCCTTCTTCTATCATCCTGATACCGTAGGTCTCAATACTATTTATGGTGTGATGTTCAAATTCGGTGTAGTTATGTGTGCTGACTTGTCCATCTTCACTGGTGATAGTATATTTTCTTTTTTCGAATGTGATGGTGAAGTGTTTATTGTTTTCATCTGTAGCCTTCCATTCACCTTGATAAGTATCAGAGCCACTACAGCTAATTAATAGTGTACATAGGACGAGACCGAATAATAGCAATAGTTTTTTCATAATATTTTTTATTTTAAAGATAAAGGATTTATTTTGAAGTAGATAGGTTGTGGAGTGAATTTGTTATGTATGAATAGAGTATTATTTAATTGATCGTTATCACTGTTTTTTACTGTAGATTCGTTAACTTTAAACCTTTAAAATCTTGAATTATATACTATGAACTATATCTTATTCGATGGAGACGTAAGAACAGCCTTATTGCCGTTTACGTTTACTAGACCAGTAGCAGATATTCGTGTAGGAATATTGACTATCCGCGAAAAATGGGAAAATTACCTGCGTTATACAACTACAACTCTGACAGAGGAATATTTATCTACTAAATATCCAATGATAGAGGTGGAGAATAATGTAATGATTAATGCGGCTTATCTACCTAATCAAGAGGTAGCTGATTTAATTAAGGAATTACAACCTATGCAGGCTGTTATCTATAATGAAGATATAGTGGCGTTCTATACACAAGACTCTCAAGAAGAAGTGAACTTCGATGACTATGAGTTATTGGTATGTGAGAGTGAATTGATGAAGATAGAGCACAAATGGGATATATTCGAGAAGAACGACGCTGCTATTCGTGCAGATTTTGCTTTAATTACAGAAGATAGAATATCAGAAGACATTCCGAAGAGTGTAAATGTAATCGCTCCAGAGAATGTATTTATAGAAGAAGGAGCTAAGTTAGCATTTGTAACATTAAATGCTTCTACAGGGCCTATTTATATCGGTAAGAATGCTGAGATCATGGAAGGTTCGGTTATTAGAGGGCCATTTGCACTATGTGAAGAAGCGCAGGTGAAACTAGCAACTAAGATTTATGGAGCTACTACTGTAGGGCCTCACTGTAGAGTAGGTGGAGAAGTGAGTAACTCTGTGATGTTTGGATATTCTAATAAAGGGCATGACGGATTCTTAGGTAATTCTGTATTAGGAGAGTGGTGTAATCTAGGTGCAGATACAAATAACTCTAATCTAAAGAATAACTATAGTCCTGTGAAATTATGGAGCTATGAGACTCAATCGTATGAAAATACAGGTTTGCAGTTCTGTGGTTTAATGATGGGAGATCACAGTAAGAGTGGTATTAATACCATGTTCAATACAGGAACTGTAGTGGGGGTGGGATGTAGTATCTTCGGAGGAGGATTTCCTAAGACATTTTTACCAAGTTTTACTTGGGGAGGAGGAGAGTCTTCTGAAACATATAAAGTAGAGAAAGCTCTAGAAACGATGAAAATAGTGATGGCTAGACGACATGTAGAATTAACTCCTATAGATGAGGAAATCATGCATAATGTAGCAGCAGAAACAGAGATTTATAGATTTCAACAATATCTAAAGAATAGATAAAAATAATCCCCAAAGTAGACTAACTGCTTTGGGGATTTTATTAATAATACGATACGGTACGAGGCCTATCGTAGTTAAAGTCTGGTAGATTCATATTGTACTGTCTAGAGTTAGCTCTGATGACGCTAGATCCTGTATCAGGCATAGTAGGGTAGAAAACAAGAGAGAGTGCTACTTTACTAAAAACTAGATAATCATTATAAGCAACAAGTCCGATGCTGAATCTAGAATAGAATTTAGAATCAAATAAGTTTTCGCTCTTATTCGTAATAAAGGCACCTTCGAAACTGAAATAAGGGTTAAAACGGAATCCTTTCCACTCATAAGGCGCGTAAGACTGCCATTGGTAAGCGAAGGCTAGACGTTTTGATCCTGTTACTTTCTGGGCACGTATTCCTTGGATTACATTATCCAATCTAAGTTCATCTCCGATGTGATCATAACGATTATATCCATAGATAAACTGAGGAGTAAAGAAGTGTCTAAAACGCCAGTTTCCCATAATAAATAGCTTAGTGAAATAGGTTCCTTCTAATCGTAAAGCGCCTTGCTCTGAATTATTGCCATAGAAGTAGCTTCCCCATTCGACATTGCCAGAGAAATAGCCAAGTCTAGTATATCCTCCCATTGCTAGTTTGGCTCCATAGTAGGCTCTTCGCTTGCCGTACTGATCTCTCATGCCTCCTGTCAGTGCGAATACTTTACCGACTTGGACGTCCTCAATAATATTATAGTTAAAAATGTATTGATCTTGGACGTAGTTGATGGAACTTAAACTAACAGAAGCTAAATAGGTACTCTGATCTCTATAGAATCCATATGGATCATATTGTTCTTGTGGACTTTCTACATAGTTTTGTTTTATATATCGCAGTGAGGTTCTAAGATTGGTAATAACAGGTTTGTCCTTATAGCTTTTAAACAAAGGAATAGAATATCCTGCCCACGTATCTACTGTATTATACTTGCGTGATTCGTAACTGTAATTATTATTAATATCAGGTAGAGAATCTCTTCTAAAATGCTGAGATAAGGTCACGCCTCCTGCCCATTTAGCATAAGGAGAGTAAAAAGGTCTGTCTACTACAATACCTTTTACATAGTCTCCCCAAACTTGTTTATTATATAATAGATTAGCTCTTATGAAGGTATTCTGAATATTGTTAACCGTATAATCGAAGTATACCCCTTGTTTTTTTTCTTTGTATCTATTCGTATACTGAAGAATCACGTCATGTCCTAGACCAGCAAAGTTTCTGTCACGTAGTTTTATCCTATAAGATGAAGTAGAGATAGAGCCGGTTGGGTATATACTCCAAGAGTCTAACTCCCTTATGAGGACATCTACAGAATCTGGATGTGATGTAGGAATAGGATACATTGTTACTTTTCTGACAAAGCTCTGGGTACGCAAAAGACGCTCACTTTCTTTAATCTTTAAAGAGTCAAAACGCTCTCCTTCTTTGAAGATTAGAAAGTTCTTGATGGTAAAGCTTTTTGTTTTGAAGTGGAGCTTATTTCCTATTTCCTCTACTTTGTTTTTAGGTGTCTTTAGAGAGTCCGTATCAGAAAACCCAAAAGGGTCTAATGTCTTGATATAGATATTGCGTATAACTTTTCCTTCGCCTAATTCTAGGTGTTGGTTTGTTTTTATATCGGGAGCATTCGCTATAAGCTTCTTGTTATTCTTATAAACAAGTTTGTTGAAAAAACGTCCTACTTTTGTTTTTTTACTTTTTTGTTCGAAGTTTTTAAAAATTCGAGTGGTGTCTCTCTCTATTAACTTAGGTGCTTCATGTTCAGAGTAATGCACCTTAACATAAGACAAAGAATCTTTCTGATAAGGTTGATTTTCTTGTGCATTACTAGCTGTAAAGCATAGTGTAAATAAGATAATAAAAAAGCTTAGATAACGCATTCTTGTTTAGAAACTTAGATGTATAACGCTAAAATTACGTGTTTATTTCTAAATCTCTTATATAATCTTCGTGTTCGTAGAAAAATAATTCAAAAAGGTTCATTTTATCATTAAAGAAATCATAGATCTCATTCCAGGTTTTTCTGTTATTGATACAAACATTAGGTTGTTCTATCCAAATACGGCTGATTAATTTACCGTTTTCTAGGTAGAAGTTTCTTTCAAAAATAGCTTCAGGAAGATATTCTTCAAGTAAGATTGTTTTTAGAGATTCAATCTTTTCGAAATAGATTTTTCTTTTTTCTTCGTCTTTGTGTTCTATGTCTAATAAAACTTGTGCTTTTTTGTTATCAGCGTAGAATTTAAAAGAGAAATCTTTAATCTTAGTATTGTGTAATAACCATTTGCGAGGATATTCATCTGCAAAAGTTATCCAGAATTCTTTTTTTATTCGTTGTGCTTCTTCTTTGCTAAACATAGATAATAAAATTGTAATTTTAGTAGTTGTAATTTATACGTGTACAAAAATATGACTTTTGATTCTCTTTTACATAGAATACCTGAAATTAAAAGTGTTAATCTACTAGGAGTAGAAGCACAGCAACTGATGGTGCCTGAAGAAAGGCGCCCTTACTTAGCTGTAGATGATTTCATTAAGAAGGATCCGAGATATTCTGCTGTGATGATGCTTTTATACCCTAAAGGAGAGGATACTTCTATCTTATTAATCGAAAGAGCTAGCTGTGGTGGAGTGCATTCAGGACAAATAGGATTCCCAGGAGGGAAGTATGAGGAAGAAGACTTGTCATTAGAGAGGACAGCGCTAAGAGAAACGGATGAAGAAATAGGAGTGTCTCCTAGTAAAATACAAGTGCTAAAAGCGTTTACGAGGGTGTATATACCTCCTAGTAATTTTATCGTACAACCTTATTTAGGAGTGATAGACCATACGCCTAAAATGACATTAAGTGTAGATGAGGTAGCTAGTGTGATAGAGATGCCACTCAAGACTCTGTTAGACGACAGCATTGTCAAAGAGGTAGGGCTACAAACTAGTTATGCTAAGTTTATAGATGTGCCAGCGTATGTATACAAAGATTTTACGATTTGGGGAGCTACGGCGATGATGTTAAGTGAGTTAAAGGAGACAATTAAGCAGATATATAAGTAGGTTATAAAAAAAATATTGATTCTTTATCTGTTCTGTTATTCAGTATATTAGTGTTTATTTAATACTATTTAGTATTTAGAAGTATGACTTATTTCATTTAATTAACAAAGTAGAGGAGTAAAAGTTGTAATTTTGTAGTTCGAACCAATGTGTGTGAATTATGGGATTGTTTAAAAGAAATCCATTTGGTCATATTTTATTTTTAAAGAAGTGGATAATTAGGGTTTTTGGATTTGCAACGCATCAGCGTTTCCGTGGCTTTAATAGCTTACAAATAGAAGGCTCTGAAGTGCTTAGGCAATTGCCAGATAGGCATGTATTATTTATTTCAAATCACCAAACTTACTTTGCTGATGTGGTAGCAATGTACCATGTATTTAATGCAAGTCTTAAAGGACGTGAAGATTCTATCAAGAATATATTTTATATCTGGAAGCCAAAGTTAAATCTGTATTATGTAGCTGCATCTGAAACAATGAAGGCTGGATGGTTACCGCGTATATTAGCTTATGTAGGGGCTGTGACGGTAGATAGAACTTGGAGAAGCCAAGGAAAAGAGTTAGAAGAAAAGAGAGAAGTAAATCAAGATCAAGTAGAGAATATTAAAGTAGCTCTAGATGATGGATGGGTAATCACTTTCCCGCAAGGGACTACTAAGTCTTTTAAACCTATCAGAAAAGGAACTGCTCATATTATTAAGAATTATAAGCCTATTGTAGTTCCTATCGTAATAGATGGTTTTAGAAGGTCTTTTGATAAAAAGGGATTACACCTTAAGAAAAAAGGAATTCTACAGTCTATGGTTATTAAGGAGCCTTTAGATATTGACTACGAGAATGATACTATAGAGCAAATCGTAGAAAAAGTAGAGATGGCGATAGAGCAACACCCTTCTTTCTTAAAAGTGATTCCAGAAGAATTTATAGAAGAGGAGAAGGCATTAAATGAAAAAAGAACTTATAGATATTATAAAAAAGACGAACGATAGTTCGTCTTTTTTTGTTTAGGGTTTAGGGTAAAATGTTTAGGCGTCTTTTTAGGGAATAGGTTAAAGTATTATCTTTATCGTTTATTTATACAAAAAAGGAAAGATGTGCTTTATGGAGCAAAAAGATAAACGATTAGACGAAATAAAAGAATTATATGATCAGTTGGTGATGGGAGATGATTTGTCTAATGCCAATGAAGAGCAAAAAATAGAATTATATCATAAGAATCAGGAGGTATCCGAACAAATATTATCTATTATAGAAGAAATCTTAAGGGAAGATGCTTTAGATAAGGATGCGCTATTCTGGAAGATACGAATCTATAATGGGCCATACTATGACGATGTCTCTGTGATGATGTCTACAGCACAAGAGATTATAGATAAACTGCCTACTGATAAGAAGTCTGTGTTTAGTGCTTTTGATTGGTTATCTTGGATCTATGAGACTAAATTAGAGCTTAAAGAGAAAGCAATTGAGGTGCTACATGATAAGTTAATTGAAATATCGTTATTAAAAGACGATTATAGTCTGCAAGATAAAGAGTTCGGAGAGACTTATTATATGATAGCTTATCTATATCGTGAGTTAGAAGATTATAGTACAGCAGTATCTTTTTATAAGTTAGCTTATGATCACTTCCCAGATCACTATTATGCTACTTATCAAGGAGGACGATTATTTTTAGAAAGAGGGGAGTATAATGAGGCTTATGAACTATTAAACTCTTTCTATATCTTTCATGGAAATGAGTATAGTGTCAATTTTGGAAAAGAAATAGAAGAACTGTATAAAGCAGGTAAATTAGAGGGGTATTGGAATTTAATCTCTTTATTATATCATATCGGTATTGATTATCCTGAAGAATTCGGAGCGAAGAATACACGTGAATATGGAATGAGGTTCGCTGATATAATAGAGGAAGAGTTAAAAACTAACCCTGAGAATGAAATAGTACTTCGTATGAAAATACGTTACTATCTCGTAGTAGAAAAAAATTCAAAGAAGGCTTTCGAAACTTTAGGTAAGTATTATTCAGTGGTAAAGGAAGTGACTAGTTCTCTATTTTTTACTTATTATGAATTAGCAGAGAAATTTGGTGTGTCAATAGAGGATTATCCTATTCGATGTGATAGTTTTTATGGGTACAACTTGATGACTCGTTTTCTAGAAAAAGCTGGAGAACTAAAAGGAGAAGATAATGAAAGGGCATTAAAGTACTATGAACAGGCAAAAGAAATAGGAGGATTAGTCATCCCTCAACTTGATGCTTATTTTGATAGAGGAGAAGGCCCAAAGGTGAATAATAATAGTCATGGCTATGCGATGCTGTGTAATAACCTGGGAATAGCGATCAGAAATGTATCTAAATTAAAGGAAGATACTTATGAGACTGATGACTGTAGATATGCCTTAACCCTTCATCGCAAAGGGTATGAGTTGTCTCCATTTATAGAGAACTTAGACAATGGTTTGTTTTTAGCAGAAACATTAGAAGAGTTTAGAGAAGTTGAGTATTTCTCTCAAGAACTATTAACGTATCACGATGAGTTTAGCAGTGAGTGGATGTCTGTTCAAGGACGTATTTTAAAGAATCATATTAATGCTGATCAATATGAGGAGGCAGAGTTATTTTATTACAGCTTAAAAGAGCGATTTGAACAAAAAGAAATAGAGGATGAGGACATTGTATCAGAGATGATCTATATGGCAGCAGACTTCTTTACTTATGTGAGATATAAGAAGCACGATTTTTATAAAACTATTGAATTAACAGAAGAGTTCTTCAGTAACCCTATGTATTTTGATTTAGTAGATGAGGTAGCGAAGGTTAATTATTGGTTTAGTTTAGCTTGGTCTTATCATGGGTTAAATGATAGAAATAATGCAAGTAAGTATTTTGATATGATAGTCGATGCTTTTGATGGACATGGGCGCTATCAGAGTACAGTAGATGAAATTCCTCAAGAATACAAGTTACCTAGTGAGGAACGTGAAGCTGTTAATCGATTATGGCATTTGGCACAAGTAGAGGTTAATGTTACACAGAATTATTCTTTAATGGACCATACAGCGAATATTAAGTATTTGGCTGATATCGTTGATTATGTACAACAGGGACAAGAGACACCTGCTGAATATTGGGTAAGTGAAGAATACCATTTAAAAGTATGTCCTAAGAATTTAAGAGAAAATACTAAGGAGGTTATTTATGATACATCATTAGATTTTTATTTTAAAGAAGGAAATTATACTATTCGTTTTAATATAGATGAACGCGAAGAGAAAGTAAGGAAGCTATTAGGGTTAATCTCAAAAAAGATTTGGGCAAAAGAAGTTTATACTTATTATTACTTCTATGAAGATGATGAAGAGACTTCTAATGATTATGAAGTCTATGGCGGAGGGAAACGTCCTGATCTTGATAAGGTCGCTCAACAATTATGGAATACCTGGGTAGAGAAGATTAAAGCAGTAAAGTAAAGGAGGCTCCTAGTAAGGTATTAAATAAGTTAAAACGACGTATCAGTACGATGTTCTAATAAAATGAAACATGAGCAGTCATGTATAGTTAATATAGCTATATATGGCTGTTTTTTTTGTTTCATTAAATGTGAAGAAATAGGTTAAAAGGAAGCATAAATAAAGTATTTTAAAAAGAATATGTTTTTTATGACTATTGTGTTTTTTACTTGTTTTTGGTTGTTTTTATGATGGTAAGTTTGTTTTTTAAGTTAAAAAATATTGATTAATGATAGTTGTTTATGTTTGTGTGTATTGTGCTGTGTGACTGTATGCGAAATATTCTTGTTTCATGTTTTTAAATATGTGACTTTTTAGATGTCTTGTTGTCTTATTTACAGAAGTTAACCATTCATTTTTGTGTAAAGTATACTTATAAGGTATATAATATATCTAAAAAATAAAGTATGATATATATCATGTAACAAAAATAGGAGCTTGAATTACCTAATAATCGGATTTTGCGATAATATTTTTAGTAATATTTACAAAATAAGGGTAATTTGGTTTATTATTTTCTTTACTTAAACATGATTGGTAAATAAAGTTTAATAATTTATTGTGTAATGGTTGTTTTTTGTTCGTCATTTTAAGTTTATATATATGATTTTCACAAAACTGATCTTGCATTGTTAAAAAATGTTTTTAAGTAAGAAATAAGTAATAAATTTGCACTGCTTTAGAGAAAAATATGAATATGCGAATATTTATATTTAAGTCCCCACTTATCTAGGCATGTACCACATATTGTATCAATATGTGGCGTATGATCTTGTGCGTTGAGGGCAGCTTCCAAAGCATTGCATTAACACCACCTAACGCATGAAATTTTTGAGTAATCCTTATAACGCAAAAAGTGATAAAGCTATCTTCGAAAAGATAGTGCAGCTAACTATTGTATTAGTGGCTTTGCAGTTTTTATTATCGCTAATCAATATTAATATTACGTTTGGATACTTCATCCTACCTATCATATACGTTATGATAAAATATGACCGTACAGAGGTCAATATCTTTAATAAATTACAATTACATTTTGTAGGTACTTTAGGAGTACTATTATTAGCTTTTAGTGAAATGACAATGCTATATGAGATTGTTAACCTACTTTTTTTGGTAGGATATCTATTTGCTATTTGTAAAAATATAAACTCAGTACACGCAAAGAACTTAAGTTATAAGGCATTTAACTTTATTAGCTTTTTTAGTTTTTATGCTGTTGCTGGTACTGTAATTTGTTTTTTCTATTTCCTAATGGATTTATTTGATAAGAGCTATGGAGTAACAAGTTCTTTCTTATTTGGTGGAATAGATTTCTTTGCTATTTTGTTTTCGACACTTACTTTGATTGTTAGTCGTTCAGAAGAAACTGTTGAAAATGAAATTAAGGAGGTAACAAATAAAATTATAGATGCTCCAGTGTTGAATGTTGTTGTTACTGATGCATTAGAGAAAGAAATGAGTGGTCAAGTAGAGAGCATTATTCAATACTTTGAAAACTCAGAAGAGTATTTGGATACTAATTTCTCTTTAGATCATTTGGCTAAAGAAGTTGAGATGAGTAAACATCACTTGTCAGAAGTTATCAATCACGATATGAATACTAGTTTCTATCAGTTGTTAGCAAAGTATAGAATTAACCATGCGAAATTTTTAATAGAAAAGAAACAGAACTTGACTATTGAGGCGATAGTAGATGAGTGTGGATTCAGTAGTAAGTCAACTTTTAATAAATATTTTAAATATTTCGTTGGCCAGACACCATCAGGGTATAGAAGTTTGGTAGCGTAAGGATAAGTTATGGAAGAATATTTATACATACTTATTTTATCAGCAGCAATCGTTTTCGCATGTATATCTTACTTTATAAATAATAGATTAGTTAGTAAAAGAAGTTCTCAGAGAATTTTAAATTGGTTTTTACTATTTATGATTCTTCATTGTACAGTAACTATTCTAGTGAGATTCTTTTTTGAAGAAGAAACATTTGTTTATTTAGGGATGCCGTTTGGAATATTTTATGCACCATATTTTTACTGTTGTTTTAAAACATTTGCAAAAGAGGTTAAAGAAAATGCTGATACTGGTAAAAGTGCAGTAGCATTTTTTAAAGATGATTATATTCACTTTGTACCAGGGGTTCTTTTTTTTATAGGATATATCATTACCTTATTTAATTTAGGCAGTGTTGATGTAGAATTTTTGATTTACTACTATTTAGTTAATTATGTAGTATTAGGAAGTCAGCTAATTCTTTATGCCATTTTTGGTTATTTAGCAGTCAGTAAGTTAAATATATCTAATTCTGTACGCTTATTAGTATTGCGTGTTATTTGGATTATGGTTTTTGTGGGAATTGTTTCAATAGGATTAGTATTGTACAATGCAATTCCTAATAATGATGGTAATGTATTATATCTAGGGGTGCTGTGTTTAGCAATGACTATTTTTTTCTATTATGTAGAAAAATTGAAAAGCGATGAGGTTTATATTAACCAAAGGGAAGAGGAGAAGTCTGGAGATATAGTTGATGTAGAGCTAAACAAGTATGAGAAATCTAAGTTTGCAAATGAATTTGTAGATGAGTATAAAGAGAAAATAGAAAAAGTAATTCTTAAAGATCAATTGTTTTTAAAAACAAATTGTTCGTTGGATTTAGTAGAGAAATTAACACGTATACAGAGACATCATCTGTCACAGTTCTTCTCTACTGAATATGGTAAGAATTTCAATACTTATATCAATGAGTTGCGAGTAGAATATGCTAAAGAGACATTGAAAGCTAGAGAATACAATGTTTCTGTTAGTGAATTAGGTGAAGAATGCGGGTTTAACTCAAGAACATCTTTCTTTAGAGCATTTAAAAAATATGTGGGAGTATCTCCTTCAGAGTATATTGAGAATCAACAAGTCAGAACGACAAACAACAATAATTAATTATCTCGATTTTACATAGCCAATGTAGAATCAATCGCTACAAAAAAGTCACAACGTTTCGCCAATGTTGTGACTTTTTTTTGTTTTAGCAGATCTGATTTATTCTATAGAATGATATTTTACTTTCTATTTTGTGCGTTAAGAGTGGTGAAATAGTGTCATGATATCATAAAATGTAAGTGGGATTTGTGTTCTTATTTGATAAATATTAAGGGATATTCTAGTTGTAAAATTTACTTTTTTTATTGTAGTATTTATTATTCAAAAAGCTGTTTTTGTTGTTTCAAAAACGCTTTTTATAGGTCTTTTTCTATTTCTTTTTAACATAGCTGTGTTTTTTGGAGATAAATAAAAAAGTGTTTTGTAAGTATCTGTTAGCGTGGTGTTAATGGTTTTTTGTTTCGTGTTTCATTTTGTTGGTACGTCTTTCGAGCTAATGTTTTGGAACATTTTATCTCTTCTTTTAAGAGAAATTTGTAGCATAAATAATGCGCGTATAGAATTAAGGTGTATGCGTGTAAAATGATGCTAATTAAAAACAAAACTAGGCATTGTTAATAATTTAATTATAAAAGACTACTTGATCTAAGATTCATTTGACTAGAACTTTCTTCAGTAGCATTTTTTTAAAATAAGATATTAATCATTATTGTTATGAAAAAAAGATTACTTCCTGTTGCACTTTTATTAGGAACTTTTGCTACTAATGCCCAAGTAGGTATTGGTACAGCAACACCTAATAAATCTGCAGAATTATTAATCGAGTCAAGTAATAGGGGTTTATTGATTCCTAATGTTGCATTAACTAGTGCTACTGACAGAACAACTATCACAAATGGTAATGTTCAAAGCTTGATGGTTTATGCTACAAAAATTTCTGAGAAGAAAGATATTACTCCAGGGTACTACTATTGGGATATCAATAAGTGGGTGCGTTTAACAGCGGATAAAGATATACCTCAGATAGTAGTGAATAATTTCCAAGATATTGTGAATATGGATGGTGATAAAGTACAAACTATCATCAAGAACATCGTTAAGAATACAGAAGGTAATGTTATCTATGAAGGTGATAAGTTTTATACGTTCACTAAAGATGGTGACAAAGTTGTAAAACAAGAGATAAAAGATAAATTGACTTCTATCGTGTATGATGAAGTTACTGGAGACTATATTTATTACAATGAGAATGCTGTAGATCGCAATGGCAAAATCATTGGTGAAGGTATTCGCATTAAAGTAAAAGAGACAGTTATCAATAAGTTTGGTGATATTATCAATAATAAAACTGTTCAAGATCATATCACTAATTATTTAGATGGAACTTATGTAGGTGGTAATGTTTATTATGAAGGTGATAAGCTTACTTATGTAACTAAAGAAGGAGAAAGAAAAGAGGTTTCTATTAATCAAGTTATTACTGCTAATGAAAGTAAGACTGCTATTATCACTGTAAATAAAAAGCAATATTACGTTTCTGAAGAGTATCTAGTAGCTAATAAAGGTGTAGTGCCAACTACAGTAGATGCAGCTAATTTACCAAAAGGAATCTATGCTATTGACGTTGTTGGTGGTGTTGTAAATAACTTAGAAGAGATAGTAAATAAAGGACCTGTTACTGTTGATGGGCGCACATTCAAAACAGTGAATGATTATATTACTTATTTAACAGAGTCTAAAGGTGGATTTACTAAAATTGTTTATGATCAGTCTACAGGGGATGTTATATTCCAAGAATGGGATGAAACTACTCAAAAATATGTGAATGTAGATAACTCTAAGTTTAGTACTATCGTTAAAGGTAATGAGACTTTGACTACATTGTTAGATAAAGGAGATGGTACTTTAGAGTATACTGATGAGAAAGGGAAGACAGTATCATTTGATAGCAATAAAACAACTGTTGAAACACAGAATGGTGTTTATACATTCAAAGATGGTAAAGGTGAAGTGATTACTACTATTGATACCAATGCTAAAGCTATAGGGTATGATAATACTGATTCAGGATTGAGTTCTAAAGATGTACAAAGTGCTATCGATGAAATCGTGAAATCTTTAGGATCTGGTGCAGATGTGTCTATTAAAGATAATAATAACGGAAGTTTCTCAGTAGTATCAAAAGATGGTACTGTATTAGGAACAGTTAATAAAGCAGGATTAATAGATAACACTAATGGTACTTATACATTTACTAATGGTAATGGTAAAGATGTTACTATTGATGTTCCACAATCTGTAATTAACCAGTTTGATAAAATTATCAATGGAGGACCGATTACAGTTAATGGAAATACATATACTACAGTAGAGGAGTATTTAAAAGATTTTGTTGAGAAGAACGAAACTGTAACTACGCTAAAAAACAATAATAATGGTACCTATACTTACACAAGTGAGAATGGAACAGAAACTATTATTGATATTCCATCAAGTGTAGTTAAGCAATTTGAAACTATTGTTAAACAACCTGTAACAGTTGATGGACGTGCATTCACTAATGTTGATGAATATATTAAATATGTAACTGAAACAAAAGGTGGGTTTACTAAGATTGTTTATGATCAGTCTACTGGGGATGTTATATTCCAAGAATGGAATGAGGATAAGAAAGAATGGGTTAATGTAGACAACTCTAAGTTTAGCACTATCGTTAAAGAAAATGAGACTGTTACTACATTAGTTGAAAATGCAGATGGTACTTATACTTACTATAATGAGAAACAAATAGGTGCAGATGGACAACCATTAACAGGTGAGACAGGAGTAACTATTGATCCAAAAGAAGTATCTGTTGCTTTGAATACCACAAAGAATGTGTATGAGTTCAAAAACTCAAAGGGTGATGTAGTTGGTGAAATTGATGCGAATGCTGGTGGTATTGTATATAATGACAATTCAACTCAGTTAGGAGCAACAAATGTTCAAGGAGCGATAGAGAAATTATTAGAAAAAATTACTACAGTAGAAGGTACTAGTGGTGATTTAGTGGTATCAGGTGGTCTTGAATTTATTGCTAAAACAACTGGAGTTAAAGCATTATTAGCAGATGCTAATATCCAAGTAGCAAATAAAGGAATCTCTACTGAGAAATTAGACGATAAAGCAGTTACTAACGAAAAGTTAGATGATAAGTCAGTATCAGCGGATAAGATGACTTCTTTTACTTCAGAAAATGGAACTACTAATCCTGTAGCTGAAGGACAAATCCCTGTTGCTGATGGAAAAGGAGGAGTTACTTATAAAGAAATCTCAGGTGAGACTCTTAAAGGTAAAGCACTTACTTCAGGTTCTATCTCAGTATTTGGTGGAGAAAAAGCTCTTTTAGATGGAACTGTTATCGAAGTTCTAGGTGGAGAGAAAGATGGTCAAGTGTTAGTTACAAAAACAAAAGAAATAGTTGTTGGTAAAAATGCTGACGGTACAGATAAGAAAGAAACTCATAAAGTTACTGAATGGGTAGATCCTAAAGAATTTGTGTCAGGTACTGTAAATGCTAAGAATGGTATTACAGTTGTAAATAACGCAACAGATGGTAGTAGTGAGTTTAAATTAGGAGGTTACTTAACAGAACCAACTGTTATCGATACTAAAGAGAATTCGTTAGCTATTGCTAATATGGATTCAGTAGAGAAAGGAAAAGTATTAGAGAATAATCTAGTTATCGCTGATGCTAATGGTGTGTTAAAACAAACTTCTGCTAAGAACTTGATTGAGGATGCTGTTGAAGTAGGGGATTTAAAAGCAAAAGCTTTAACTACAGATGGAGTTATTGTGATAGGTACTGATAGTACATCAACTACTGTTTTAGCAGATAATTCATTATTAGCTGATGTAAAATTAAACATAGGAAAAGATAAAATAACTGCAGATCATATTGCTACAGGTGCTGTAACGTCTGACGAGATATTAGATGGTACGATTAAACCTGGAGATATGGAATCGGCTGGAGAATCTAAAGTATTAGTTACTGGAGCTGATGGTCAAGTACAGTGGATTGATCAATCTACTTTAAATAATAAAGATACTTTCACAGGAAATGCTCCAATTAGTATTGTAGAAGGTTCAACTAACACAACTGGAGGTAAAGATTATGTGATTCAAATTGCTGATGCGAATGGTACTACAGCTGGTGTTACTAAACAAGCAGAAGTAGATCCAACTATTTTATTTAAAGATGGTGTAGCGTCTGTTAATGTTGAAAATATAGCAAAAACACAAGGTAAGGCTCTTACTTCTCAATCTATTATCGTTAAAGGAGGAGATAATTCTTTATTAAAAGATACTAATCTTGAGATTAAAGGAGGTACATCTGAAGGACAAGTATTAGTGTCTACACCAGAACTTGATGCTAACGGACAACCTGTAGTTGATGAGAATGGTAAAGGAGCATATATCACTAAATGGGTAAATGCTGATAAGGTAGGTGTAGAAGTTACTAATGGTATTCAAAAGATTACTGGTGATGATGGAACTACTAAATTAGGTCTAGGTGGTACTTTAACAGAAGCTACTAAGATCAAAACTGATGTAACAAACACATTAGCAATAGAAGGATTAGCTAGTGTTGATAAACCTGTAACTGATAATAATATTGTTATTACTGATAAAGAAGGTGTGTTAAAACAAACTTCTGCTAAGAACTTAATTGAAGACGCTGTTGAAGCAGGTAATTTAGAAGCAAAGACATTAAAAGGAGCTGGAATTACGGTAACAGCTGGGGTTGAAGAAGGAACTGATACTTCAGTAGCTAGTTCTCTATTAAAAGATGTGACTTTAGGTATTGCTGATGGAGCAGTTACTTCTGATAAAATGAAAGCGACAGTAACAGACGGAAATGGAGGTTCTACTAATGCAGAAGCAGGTATGGTACCAGTTGCTAATGCAAATGGAACAGTAACTTATAATAAAGTTGACGCTAAAGATGTTACTTATACTAAACCTACAACAGATAACGGATTAACATCTAATACTGTAGAAGGTGCTATTAACGAGTTAGCAGGTAAAAAAGGAGATCTTAAAGTAGCAGGAGGAATGTTAACTATCAATGATGGTGGTAAAGATGCTCTTCGTCATGATGCTACTATTTCTTTGAACCTTGAAGGAATGAATGCTATTAAAGTAATTGATGGCGTTTATGGCATAGAAGATAAGGATGTAATCTTACTTGGAAATGCTGTTAATGGAGAAGTAATAGTAAATCTTCCTACAGCAACAGCAGCAAATAAAGGAAAGAAATACACTATCAAAAAGCACGATGCAGAAGAGGATAACTATGTAACTGTAAAAGGAAATATAGAAGGAGCAAGCGAATTATATACTGCTCTTCCTTACTCTGGATGGGATCTAGTATCTGATGGTACTCAATGGCAAATCGTTAACAAATTTTAATCACCTTACTTAATTAGAAATCAAAATGAAAAAATTAATATTATCAGCTACAGTAGCTTTCACAGTTTTAACAACTTCAAATATATATGCTCAACAAGGATTCGGAACTAATACACCAGATAGATCATCTGCTGTAGAGATCGTTTCGGGTAAACGTGGTTTATTGATTCCTAGATTGGATATTCCAAATTTAGACCAAGGTACTCCAGTAATTAATCCTGCTAATGCTTTAATGGTATATAATATTGGATCGAAAACACCAGCTGGTTTTTATTACTGGGATGCAAATTTTAAACACGAAGGTGGATCTAAAGGTAGATGGGTACGTTTCGTATCTTCTAACTCAGGTAGTTCAGTAACAGTTTCTGCAGGAGATAATGTGACAGTTACACCAAAACCAGATGTAAACGGACACGATATCGATTATAATGTAAATGTAAAAGCAGGAACTGCTCCTAATCAAGTGTTAGTGACAAAAGAAGTTACTGTAGAAGGAAAAACTACTTATGTTTCAGAATGGGTTAATCCTGAGGTGTTTTTAAAAGATGTAGTAGCAGGAACTAATGGTGTGAAAACAGAGGTTATTACAGATGATAAAGGAAATACTAAAACAGTTGTAAAACTAGGTGGGGATTTAACAGAGAAAACAATTTTAAATACAGGAGCAGGTAAAGAATTAGCGATAACAGGTCTTGATACATTAACAAAAGGTAATGTAGCTGGACATAATATCGTAGTAATGGGAGCTGATGGTATCTTAAAGAATGTATCTGCTAAAGATTTAATGGAAGATGCTATAGATAAGGGTGCTATAGATGGAAAAGCATTGACTTCTAAAGGGAATTCTATTCAAATAGAGGGTGCTGCAGCTGATACTGCTCTTTTAAAAAATGTGAATATCGAAGTTAAAGGAGGAGAGAAAGCAGGTCAAGTATTAGTTACTAAAGAAGTTAAAGATGGTGAAGGTAAAGTTACTTATGTAACAGAATGGGTTGATGCATCTGCTTTAGGTAATACAGTAAAGTCTGGTCAAGGTATTACAGTTAAAGATGACAACACTGTTAACTTAGGAGGTAAGATTAAAAATGATGGTACTACACCAGGAGCTATTATTGACTTAACTGATAATAATGGTGTTAAAGCTGGTGATATTGCTATTAAAGGATTAGATAATGTAGCTAAACCTGTAACTGATAATAACATTGTTATCGCTGATAAAGAAGGTGTGTTAAAACAAACATCAGCTAAGAACTTAATTGAAGATGCTGTTGATAAGGGTGGATTAGTTGCTAAAACATTAACTACTGATGGTAAAATTGTTATTGGTGATACTCAATCTTCTGAATTAAAAAATGCTGTTTTAGTAGATACTAAACTAAGTATTAAAGAAGGAAGTATTACATCTACAGAGATTCTTGATGGTACAATAGCAAATGTTGACTTAGGTAGCGGAGCTGTATCAGCAGATAAAATGACTTCTAATACTACAGATAATGGGACATCTTCTCCTGCAGGAGAAGGACAAATTCCAGTAGCAGATGGTATAGGTGGAGTTACTTATAAAGAAATCTCTGGTGAGACTCTTAAAGGTAAAGAATTAAAATCTAAATCAATTGTTGTAACAGGTGGAGCAAAAGCTTTATTAGATGAGACATCAATAGAAATAAAAGGAGGTACTACTGCAGGTCAAGTATTAGTTACTAAAGAAGTTAAAGATGCTGAAGGAACAGTTACAGGAACTACTACTGAATGGGTTGATGCTTCTGCTTTAGGAAATACAGTTAAGTCAGGACAGGGTATTACAGTTAAATCTGATAATACAGTTAATTTAGGTGGTGAAATAACAGAGCCAACTAAATTAGATCTAACAGGAAATGGTTCATTAGCTATTATAGGATTAGATGCTCCAGCTGATAAAAATACTGTTTTAGAAAACGTGAAAATAGGAGCAGATGGTAAGTTATATGCTGTAAACAAATCTGAATCTACAGGAAGTATTACTATAACTAAAGAAGGTGATATTAATATCGCAGGAGATACTAATTACTCTATTAATCAAGAGGAAGTGGTAATCGAAGTTACTTTAGGAGCTACAGATACTAATTTAAAATTACCAACTCCAAGCGGTGTAGAAGGACAAACTATTAGTGTGAAAATTGCTAATACAAATGAAAATCACAATGGTTATTTAAATATTGTTCAAGAGAATGATACAGTAAGTAATCGCTTAGCTTATGGAGCTATGCCATTCCAAGGGTGGATTATTAAGTCTAATGGAACGAAATGGATCGTTGTTGGACGTAACTAATAAAAAATAGAATACAAAAGATGAAAAAGACATACATAGGATTTGCCGGACTTAGTTTATTACTTTTATTAGGAACTCAAACAGTTCAAGCACAACAAGGATTCGGAACAGATAAACCAAATAAATCAGCAGCAGTAGATATACAATCCTCAAAAAGAGGATTGTTGATACCACGTGTAGAGTTAGTTGAAACAACTAATCAAGAGCCTATTACTAAACCTGAAACATCATTAATGGTATATAACCAAGCAACAGCTAATGATGTTACTCCAGGTTATTACTATTGGGATGGAACTAAATGGGCTCGTTTTGCTAAACAATCTGAAATTACAGAGATTACTTTAGATGGTGATGTAACTGGACCAACTAATGCTACTGTAGTAGGTAAAATACAAGGGGTAGAAGTATCTGATACTAACCCAACTGCTAATCAGGTATTGACTTTAGTAAATGGTGTATGGACACCGACAACTATTACATCAAGCTTAATTTCTGATGCAAAAGGAATTACAGGTACTGGGATTACTGTAGGAGGTACAGATAATGGAGCAGGATCAGTATTAAAAGAGGTAACTCTTTCGATTACACACGGTGCAGCTAATCAAGTGATGGTAACAAATGCTGATGGAAATGGAACTACTTGGGTAGATCAAAAAGATATCGTTAAAGCTAACGAAACAGTTACTACTATTAAAGAAGGAACAAATATTACTGTAACTAAAGCTGCAGATTCTCATGAGTACACTTTAGATGTTCCAACAGCTACTAAAGATGTAGCAGGTGTAATAAAAGCAGGTGAAGGATTAAATGTAGATGGTACTGGTAATTTAACAGTTAACTATGAAACTGCTAAAGAAAAATTAGCAACAGGTAATGTTACTTCTAATTCAATTGTTGTTAATGATGATAAAGGAAGTGTAGGTTCTACATTCAAAGATGTTTCTTTAGAAATAAAAGCGGGTACTAATGGGCAAGTAATGGTTACTAAAGAAGGTAAAGCTACTTGGGTAGCACAATCTGAAATAGTTCCTACAACTACTAATGCTTTAACTAAGAAAAATAATAATGGTACTGTAGATAGTAACACTATTGTTTCTACAGTGAATGGAAAAGAAGCTGAAGTTAAAGTAATTGATAATGTTACAAATACAGTTGATGGTACTACAATTGTTACTTCTGTTAATGGCGTAGAGTCAGGTTCAGTAGATTTAAAGGACGCTATCCAAGCAGGACAAAAAGTTACTACTGTTGTTAATGGATTAAATACAACAGTAAGTTCATCTGTTAATCCAGCAGGAAGTAATACGACAGAGTATAAAGTAAATGTTTCTAATGACGATATTCAAGCAGCACAGAAGTTAACTACAGTTTCTGAAGGAAATGGAGTGAAAGTAACACCTACTACAGCAACAGGAAGTACTACTACGGATTATAACGTAGCAATTAACACTGATGGAGGAAATGCAGGTGATGTATTAACAGTAGTAAAAGATGGTGATACAAATACTAAAGTAGAGTGGAAAAAACCTGAGGAATATAAGAATATTTATAACTCAGATGGTACTTTAACGAGTAACCGTATTGTTGATTTTGGAAAAAACACGTCTTTAATATTTGAGAAAGGTGGTCAATCTCATGGATTTACTTATGATTCAGATCATACTGGTTTAAATATGTATGGAGATAAAACGTCATCTATAGGTTTAATTTCAAAAGTTGAATCTACTAATGGTATTGAATCGAAATTAAAGTTAAATCATGATAATGATTGGTCACATATTAACTCAAGTGCAGATAAGGGATTTAAATTATCTACATATTATTCAAAAAACATCAGTTTTGAAACATATAAAACATACGATGGAAATAGTAGTGCTCTTATTAACCTTGTTATTCATGGAGACGGAGGAGTTCAAGTTAATAATATTAATAAACCTGAATTTACTGGAGAATCAACTAATAAAGTTGTGGTAGCGGATGCTGATGGTGTGTTAAAAACTGTAGAACGTGCTAAAGTAGCTCCTCAGTTCTTCTATATGCCAGCAGTTATTTTTGATACGAAGTCAAAAGGAACTGGCTTAGAAAGAGATTTATATAAAGAATATGTAGATCAGTTTACAGGAGGAAAAGCAGGAGTAGGAAATGCAGATTATCCTATTGCTCATGGTGCTGGTGGATATACAATGCCTTATACAGGCGGAATAGTGGGGAGTGATGGTGCTCCAGCAGATATAGCTGTATTTGATAAAGGAGAGCTTCATTACTATGTGACTTATTATGACACAAAAGTATTTAAAAATCTTAAGATAGATAAAGATGGTAAGCTTACTTATGACATCATTGGTAATGCGACACCTGCCTCTTATATGAATATCGTTTTTGTAATCAAATAACGAAAAAATAGTTAGGTATCTTTAGCTTAAGATACTTATTAAACTAAATTATAATTACAAATATAATATGATATATAAAATTATAAATAAGATAACAATCAAAGTAGTACTTACTCTAAGTTTAGTCTTAGGAGTAAGTACAACTATGTTGGCAGACGGTTCTAGAAATTTATATCCTAGTGGAGCAAGTGGGCATCGTGCTATGTTATTGGGAAATAAACATAGTTCTCCAGAAGCAATACCTTTTCCTAATGCTGGAGCACATTATGTATATGCTAAAGTAGGGGAAACTATTACGATGGCATCTTCAGCTCAGGGAACAACTAACTGGAGAGATGCTAAGGGAGGAATTACTTTGTATAATCCTTCCGGTAGTATAGTTGTTGATAATAATCAAACAGAAGGGCAAATTCCAAATCGTTCTGCTGAGTTAGCTGGACCTAGGTTAAAAAATGATAGCAAAGGAGGGTATACACCTATTTATTATACTGTTCCAGTAGGAGGTGAAGGAATTTATCGTGTAGAGTTTACTGGTCAAAGAACAGTTGGTAATAATCGCATAGGAGAAACAGGATATGTTCAATTAGCAGATACTCAGTGGAAAGAAGTTGAAGCTTTTAGTATTATAGCTTGGGATGTATCAGTTATTAATGAAAGTAACACAAAGTTTGTTAATGGTAGGGTTTATGCTACGAATTTAAACTTTTCTAATGGAAATTTTTCTAGTGGATCAAATTATCAAGATGTAAAATTTAAAGGGGAATTTTTTGTTCGTACTAATGATGGGTTTACATATAGAGTTACTCATAAGGGGTCTTCAGGTATTGTATGGGCATTTTTTGTGAATAACAATGGTTTCTATGACGCTAAAACAAAGAATTCTTTGTATAAGAGTATGAATAATGAAGCTAGTAAGGTTATTGACAAAATTCATAATCCTAATACTCCAGATGATGATAGTAATATTACCCATAAGATCTACTATACATTACCTGCAAAAGATATGCCTAATAAGGCAAAAGTTGCTATTAATAGTACCTCTTATGGTTTGACTACATGGTTAAATCCTACAGTAATAGAGCCAGAAGTATCTAATGTGAAGATAGTAGGTGCTGAAGGGACAGTAGGTATTTTTGGACATAAAGGTGGGTATATAGAGTTTGACGCCCCTGTAAGTGGACAGCAGTTTACGATTGATATCATAAGTAGTGGATCTGTATTTAAAAGATTAGAAGGAAATACAAAAGAAGGACACAATAAAATTTATTGGGATGGAGTAGGTGGAACAGATGGAAAAACGAAGCTAAAAGGTGTAGTTCCAGTTGATCTAAATGTACAATTACAAGGTGCTGAAGTTCACTTCCCTTTCTTTGATATGGAATATAATATAGGAGGTATAGCAATTGAATTGTTAGATTACCATAATTATAGTAATGTGCTATCAGATTTAGTATTTTGGGATGATAGTGATATACCATATGTAAGCAATGGGTCGATTGTTAATCCTAAAGTTAATACACACTTTACTCCTGGAAATAGAGGAATTAGTAGCAATACTAACGGACATATATGGGGGATTAATGGAAGAGGAGCTAGTAATACTTTTGGTGATAAAAAGTCAATGGATACTTGGACGTTCAGAGTTGGAAATAAAAAAGAGATTAAGACAGAGGTTGTTATAAAAGAGGCAGACCTTTATACGAATATTACTTATAAAGTAGGTGGTACTGGTAAAGGACATAAAGGAGATACAGTAGATTATGTAGTGACAGCAGGTAATAAAGGACCTTCTGATATTATAGCAGATGCTAGTAAAGGAATTCATGGTGCCCCTTTTACATTTACAGTTCCTCCTGGGGTGGATGTAATCAATCCAAAAGGAGTAAAAGCAACTTTTAAATGTGCAAATGGAAATGCTAAAGAATCAGTAGCACTTACTTATGATCCTCTAACGCGTACATTCCGTTCAGAATTACAAATACCTAATGGATGTACAGTTGAGTATAAAATCACGGGAGTGTTAAACGGTATGACGGGATCAATGATTGCAGAATCAACGATTATGAGACCTGCTGACGTTTCTGATCCAGATGCAACAAATGGAGATCCAAATGTGAAACCAACGAATCCACATTATGAATGTTATAATAATGATTCAGGTAATTTACCTGGAGGTAGTGGATCAATAGGATGTAACAATATCAATGAAGTTGTCTTTATGGCACTTGGTGAGTGTGTAGATAAGATATTGTATTTTGAAGATTTTGATCGTGGATATTGGAATGTAAATTCAGGAAGAACAGATTGGAGTCAACGAGCTTCTATTAGTATAGGAGTGAATGGAGAGATATTGACAGAAGAAGGGAAGGTACTAAGAGACGGACCTAGAGGAGGAGCAACAGCATCTTATCTTTTTGCACCAGGTGTTAACGATCGTCGTTATGCAGGTGCGAATAGAAATCCTCATAGTGAAACTATCTCTGTAGCACGTATCAAAAATGGATATTACTCTGTAAATCCTCCTGGGTATGTACAGATGGGAATCCCTACAACAGATTCTTGGCATGAAGGAATATGGGTAGAGAATGCACCAAGTAATGATCCAACTGAAGCAAATAGTAATTTTGACTGGACTCCAGCTTGGGATAATGCTAAAGCGATAAGAGATATGTCTGGAGCAGTAAATGGTTCAGCATTCTTAGTAAGAGGAGCTGCTTCAGCTGCGCAAAGCATTAAACCATTTTATGAGTTTGAATTAGCAGAAAAAATAGAGAAAGACAGAGTTTATACTTTAGATATCTATTCTTATGTGACTTACCATGATAAAGATTATATGATCATGGATGTGTTAGATAAAGAGACTGGTCATATCTATGCATCAGTTCCACTGAAGTATGGAGGTGTTGGATTGCCAGAAGGAGCTAAGCCAGAAGGATTTAGTTTAGGATGGGTACCGTTGACAGCTAGTTTTACATTTGCAGAAGCTGCATGTGATGATGTAGTAAGTAAAAATGTGAAGATTGCTATTCGAGGGAGTCAAGATAGAGCTTTAGAAACTGGAAAAGGTTTTGGACATACTCTGATAGATAATATCACATTCTCTAAGCGCATTCAAGATCCAAGTTGTGGAATCCATGTCTCTAATATTACTTGTGCAGATGAGTGTTATCAAGACATCGTAGGTAAAGGTTTTGGATGGTTTCATAGAGCTGGAGCTCAAAAAGAAGGTAGTAATGTGGTTGAGAAGTTTGAACAACCTGCTACAGATGGAGGATTTGTTGTAGATATTTATCGATTAGACAATTCTTTTAATATGGTTATTAATGGAGTACCTCTTTATAAAGAAGAATTAGAGTTTGAAACAGGCCATGCAAATAGAAATGTACGTTTTAAATCTGATGGAAAAAGATTTGGAGAGACAGGAACTAGTGCTGTTTGGAATGTGAATAAAAACCCTAATGATGATGAAAGTGATAATACACATATTGATCAGAATGATCGATTTAATAACCCTTCACCAGTTATTCGTGTTAATATTGATAAATGGGGGAATGTAACATTATGGGGAAAAAGAACTACGAATGCTTCATTAGAAGAATTGGAAGTGTATGATCGATATAATGGAAATGTAGCGGTACCGTTGCAAGTAGTACATTGGATTTCAGAAGGAACAGGTGCAAATATCAATAAAGTAGATGTAACTCAAAATGTAATTGGTCAAACGATGATGTATGGTTTTGGTTATGGTCAACAGCAAAAAGAGTGTGAAACTTGTACTATAGAGAAAGAAGGAGTGTTTACAGATGAGAGTAAAGATGGATATGCACAAGTAGGAGAAACAATCTTATATACTTTCGATGTGAAAAATGCTGGAGATATGGATATAGAGGATATTGAGATTATTGATCCATTGTTTGGATTTACTATTAAGCTAGATGAGCGCACTCATTTACCAATACAAGAGGGAGTGACTTTCTCAGGTGATAAAAATAATAATGGTATTTTAAATAGAAATGAGACTTGGACGTTCACAGTATCTTATAAAGTAACAGAAGCTGATATATTCGAAACGAAAGGAGTTTATAATCAAGCTACTGTAAAAGGAGTTGGTAAATTGCCTAAATCAGAACGTACTGTCGAAGTAAAATCAACAGATCCAACACCATATAAAGAAGGTGACGAAGGATGGGATGCTACTAAAGAATTTCATACTTATGTACCTTTAAAAGGGAATGGATTATTGATAACGAATCCTATGATTTATCAAAAAGTGAGATAATAGAATAATAACTGTGCTAGTTTCACACTAGCACAGTATTTAAAAACTGAAAACTATGCAATCAAAAAAAATATATAAATCAGTTGCCTTATTAGGTTTAGCATTGCCAGCTACAGTAGTAGCACAGCAAGCTAAGAAAGACCAAGTAATGGTAAACCAAGGAAAGATTTCAGTAGCAGAAGGTGGTGTAATGTCTACTATCTATGATTTTGACAATACAAAAGAAGGGTATGTAAAGAATGATGGAACGGTTTATTACTACAGCAACTTTAACAATGACAATATTTACGATCACAGCACGAACGCCAAAGGTTCTAAAGCTGTGTTCACTCCTTTTGAAGAAGCAAAAGGAGCTCAACATATCACAGGAAGCCAACCTTCTAATTTCTTTGACGTAGTACTAGATAACGCTACTAAAGACATGGCCTTCGACCTAAAGAACGAGGCTAACATAAGAGGTAGTGTAGACTTTAAAGATGGTATCATTAAGGTAGACTCACTAGCAGGGATGCTAACCTTCCACCAAGGAGCGAAAGCACTTAAGCCTACAGATAGAAGCCATGCAGAAGGATATGTAGAGAAGATAGGTAATGAGGAATTCCAATATCCTAAGGGAGATAAAGGACTATACCGTTATGCTAGAATCACTGCTCCAGACCATGTAAAGGATGCGTATGAAGGAAAGTATAACTTAGATGATAAGAACTTCTTTAGAGCGCGTAGTGCTAAGTCAGGAGTGATTAACTTACTAGATGAGCGCGAGTACTGGACAGTAGATAAAGGAAGTGATAATAGCAAAGGAGACATCATGCTGACGTTAAGTTGGGATGAGCGTACTACACCTAAAGAGTTATTAGTAAACCCAGAGAAAGAATTACACATCGTACGCTGGGATGCTAAGCAACAACTTTGGGTAGACGAAGGAGGAGTAGTAGATCTAGAGAAAAAAGAGATCACTACACCTACAAGTGTTAAGGGGTACGGATTCTTTACATTAGCTACTGTGAATACAGACCTAATCTTAGACGGAGATATCGTTATTTATAACCTTGTTTCTCCTGATGGAGACGGTAAGAATGATTACTTTATTATAGATAATATTAACAGATTCCCTAATAATACAGTAGAGATTTACAACCGTTGGGGAGTTAAGGTATATGATACGAAGAGTTATGACAGTGCAGGTAATGTGTTTAGAGGATACTCTGATGGACGTGTTACTGTAAATAAAGGGGAGAAATTACCTACAGGTACTTATTTCTACATCGTGAGTTATGAGTATAAAGACGCTAGCGGTTCGCGTATGATTAAGAAATCGGGTTACCTACATTTAGAAAGCAATAAGTAAGAGAATACATGAATATTCAACAAAACATAAAGAAAATCGGAATCAGCCTATTCGCCTTAGGCTGCTTTTCTCAAATGCAAGCTCAACAAGATCCACAGTATACACAGTATATGTATAATGCTAATATGATCAACCCAGCTTATGCAGGTAGTAGAGGAACACTGAACGTATTCGGGATGTACAGAACACAGTGGGTAGGACTAGATGGAGCACCTAAGACTGCGAATGTATCTGTATCTACGCCTCTTGGAGAAAGTGGATTAGGACTAGGAGTGAACTTTACGAATGATCGTATAGGAGCGATGGATGAGAATAATATCTCTGTAGATTTAGCTTATGCTATTGACTTAAACGCTGATTATAAATTAGCATTCGGGTTAAAAGCGACTGCTAATCTATTAAGTGTTGATTATACAAAGCTTAATATCCACAATCCTACAGATCCTGTAAGCCAAGAGAATCTAAATAACAAGTTTAACCCAAATATTGGAGCAGGGGTTTATTTATACTCTGACAAAGCTTATGTAGGATTATCGGTTCCGAACTTTTTGACTACAGATCGCTACGATGATAATGATATTACGACGATGCGTCAGAAGATGCACTTCTACTTAATGGGAGGGTATGTATTCGATGTGAGTGAGAACTTATTATTTAAGCCGGCCGCTTTAGTTAAGGCAGTAAGTGGTGCACCATTACAAGTAGACTTGACAGCTAACTTTTTGATGTATGACAAGTTTACATTAGGAGCTGCTTATCGTTGGGATGCTTCGGTTAGTGCATTGGCAGGGTTCCAGGTAAATGATAATTTATTTGTTGGATATTCTTATGACTTTGAGACTACTGCACTTAAACGTTATAACTCAGGTTCACACGAGATTTTCATGAGATTCGAATTATTTAACCGTCGTAGTACAATTAATGCTCCTCGTTTCTTCTAATAAGAGAGGAGTTAAGAAAACAAGTATGAAAAAACAGCTATTGAGAATAAGCTTATTGACGATGTTGCTTTTCGTAGGTATGAGTACCTATGGACAGAAGGTAGCAGAGAAGAAAGCGGATAAAGAATATCAAACCCAAGCTTACGTAGATGCGATTAAGATCTATGAACGCATCGCTAGCAAAGGGTATACTAATGCTGATATGCTGAAGAAGTTAGCGGATGCATATTACTTTAATGGAAAGTTAATAGAAGCAAATCAGTGGTATACTGAATTGTTCGAAGGTCAATACGAAGATAAAGGTAAAGAAGTGTTACCATCAGAATATTATTATCGTTACGCACAGACGCTAAAAGCTGTAGAGAACTATGATAAGTCAAAACTGATGATGGAAGAGTTCTCTAAATTAGAGGCAAACGATTCTAGAGCACAACTTTTTGAATCTACTAAAGACCGTTATCTAAAAGAGATAGAGAATAACTCTGATCGCTATGAGCTAAAGAATATAAGTGTGAACACTGCCTATTCAGATTATGGAGCAGCTTTATTAGGAAATCAGTTGATTTATACTTCTGCTCGTAATACAGAACATCAGTCAGGAAAGAGATTACACGAATGGACGAACGAGAGTTTTACAAGTTTATACAGTAGTGTGATTAATGCAGACGGTACTTTTGAAGAGCCCGTGAAGTTTGCACCTGAGTTAGACACTAAAGTAAATGAAGCAACAGCTGTATTTACTTCTGATGGGAAGACGATGTATTTTACACGTAATAATACAAGTGCAAAAGGAAAGAGAAGATTAAATAAAGAGCATTCGACTTTATTAAAAATATATAAAGCGACTTTATCAGAAGAAGGTAAATGGGAGAATGTAGAAGAGTTGCCGTTTAACTCGGATAACTATAATACAGCTCACCCAGCTTTAACACCTGATGACAAATGGTTATATTTCTCTTCAGATAGAGAAGGTACTTTAGGACAATCTGATATTTTCAGAGTAGCATTATATCCTACTGGAGAATATGGTAAAGTAGAGAATATAGGGAATAAAGTAAACACAGCAGGTAGAGAGACATTTCCATTTATATCTAAAGATCACTTCTTGTTCTTTAGTTCAGATGGACACCCAGGACTTGGTGGTTTAGATGTATTCGTGACGAAGATTAATGTAGATGGAAGTGTAGGTCAAGTGACGAATATGGGAACACCTATTAATAGTAGCACAGATGATTTTGCATTCTATATTGATAGTAAGACACGCAAAGGATTCGTTAGTTCTAATAGAGTGAATGGTGTAGGGGGAGATGATATTTACTTCTTTATGCAGAAAATATGTCACCAGAGCCTAGAAGGTATTGTGTTTGATAAAGATACTCAAGAGGTATTAGCCAATGCTAAAGTAACTGTGTATGATAACTCATATAAAGTGATAGGAGAAATAATCACTGATGATAAGGGATATTATAGAATAGATGAACTAGAGTGTAGAGGGAAGTATCGCTTAAAAGCAACAGCTGAGAAGTATAATACAGAAGAAGTAATCGTACAATTAGATGCTGTAGCTGGAGGAGTTAAAAAACAAGATATTCCTTTAGAGAAAACAGAGAAACCTATTACTAAAGATGATGATCTATTTAAGAAATTAAAACTGAATCCAATCTATTTTGATTTTGATAAATCAAATATTCGTAGAGATGCATCTATTGAATTAATGAAAGTGGTAGAAGTATTAAAAGAGTACCCTACTATGAAGATAGATGTACGTTCTCATACAGATAGTAGAGGGAATGATGATTATAACTTAAGATTGTCTGATCGCAGAGCGAAGTCTACAGTACAGTGGATTATCAGTCAAGGTATCGAGGCAAGCCGAGTGACAGGACAAGGATATGGTGAGACACAATTACAGAATAAGTGTAGTAATGGAGTGCCATGTACAGTAGAAGAACATCAGTTAAATAGACGTAGTGAATTTATTGTTACAGAATTGTAATATAATGACTTAAGTTTACGTTTATACTATATTATAATTGTTCTTAAAAACAACAAAACAATTTTTTTTTCGACCGATCCTGCTGTAGGATTTAAAACTAACAGCATTAGCCACTAAAAGCTCCCGTAAGGGAGCTTTTTTTATTTGTAGTATTTGGTATTGATTGCTATTATAGTTTTCATTTTAGATATTGTTATTTGTAGTATTAAAGGTTAATTAGGATGTATTAGAACATAAGTAGTATGGTAGCTGTCTATTATGAGATTTTGATAATGTAATTGATCATATTACATTTAATAGGATATTTATAGGTTGTTTATGGGGTAGTGGTCGCATACTTTTATCTCTTTTTTATGCGAGCAGTATCCCATAACTATGGGACCACTATGTGATCAGTCTAATTAGGGGTGTCTCGTCCTACTATAGCTGTACAGTTTTTTTAGGACGGATTACCCCTTCATTTTTTAACCTGATGTCTTATTAGGGAGTTTATTATTGGTAGCTTATTTGGTGTGAAAGACATAAAAAGATAAAGTATTCCATTAGTTAGAAACTTATGTGCTGTTTCCTTAGGGGGGGCATCTATATTTTGTTAGTCTTAGGTTTATGGATTTATACTGAGTAATGTTTTTTAGATTTTTAAGTGATTGATTGTTTGAATATTAATATACTAAACTGTATATAATGTCTTTTTTAGCTTTTTTATTTGGTTCAAGAGTTTAAAAAACAATGTTTTTCAAATATTTAAAATGTATTAAACGAGGGTTTTATGTAATTATAGAGGGTTTTCAGACTTAAGATGAGTATTGTTTTGATTTAAAATCATTAGAAGTAGAATTTTTTTGTTAATAATTGTTTAATAGATAGTGTGTTAAAAAATGTTTTTTAATTGATTATTAAATGTTAATTTTATTTTTAATTTTGTTATTTGTTATAATGTTTGCTTTTGGTATGTGTATATCTGTGAATTTTATATAAATAAGTGTAAAAAAAATGATATGAAAAAAGGGAATACATTGAAATTAATACCTGTGCTTATAACTTCTTGTGTGCTACATGCACAAGAGAAAGTAGAGCTTTATAATACAGGAGAAATGTTTGTATCTGCTAATGAAGTCTTGTTTGTAAGTGGAGAGTTTGTTAATAGTGCTCAAGGAAATTTTGTAAATTCTGGAGATATCTATTTTTTAGATGATTTTAGTAATACAGGTGCTTTTGTTTTTTCACGTTCAGTCAAGGCTAGTCAGGTATTCTTTGAACAATTGAGTGAAGCTAAAGCAAAACAAAAAATATCAGGAGGAGCAAATTCCACTTTGTTTGAAGATGTAATCTTTAATAGTAATGGAATTGATTTAGAGAATGAAATAAGTATTGCTGGTAAAGCTTATTTTGAGCGCGGTCATGTAGTTGTAAATACTCCATTATCAGGAAGTATTACCTTTTTAGAAAGCTCAAGTGTAGAGGGTGTAGGAGATGAAAGTCACGTAGTTGGTATGGCCGATCTAGATGCAAAAAAAGAAATGGAAATGCCAGTAGGAGATGGGACATATTATCGCCCAATTACCCTAGGAGAGAGTAGCGGATTACAAAATTTATTTCAAACCCAGTATAAACGTGTAAATCCTTTGGTGGGTCGAGCACATAATGTTAAAAATGCGATTATAGATATAAATAATGAGGAGTATTGGGAAGTAAAGAATGAAGCGAGTAATGGAGCTATTATATTAACTTTAAGTTGGAATGAGCAAACGACCCCTTCTTTTTTATTGGCTAATCCAGAGAAGAGTTTACACATTGTTCGTTGGGATGATAAGGGCTTAAAATGGGAAGACTTAGGAGGTATAGTAGATGTATCAACAAAGACTGTAAAGACGCCTATTGTAGTAGAAGCTCAAGGTGTTTTTACATTGGCATTAGTGGATTCAGATTATAATTCAGAATTAAAGATTTATAATGCAGTTTCGCCAGATGGGGATGGAAAGAACGATTATTTTATCATAGAGAATATAGATAAGTATCCAAATAATTCTGTTCAGATTGATTACTATGATAAAAGCAAATAATAATTCATAATATTTATTTCGTTTTTCTGATAATAATTCAATTATCTAAGACATAGACATGCCTGGAATAATGTATATTATCCTCTATGTTTATATCCGTTATGTATAGCTTTTGATTAAGCTACTTGTTTCATTACATACATTTTTCGGTTTTCAACGCACGCACATATACGTTGTACTAATTTGTTTCTTACATTGTTTAACACAAGCATTTTGTGCTTTCCGTCTCCCACTTTTCTCTCATAATAACTCTTGATCTCTGGATCATGCCTAATACTTGATAATGCACACATATGTAAAAGCTTTTTAAGCTTCTTATTTGGCATGAAGTGTACTTTAGGCTTTCCTTTTACGCATTTGCCTGATGTATACTCAAAAGGAACTACTCCACAGTATGATGCTAACTGTCTAGCATCATCAAATGAGGTAAATCTATTAGTATAACAGATCAAGAACATTGCTGTAATAGGCCCAATACCAACTACAGATGTAACACAGTCATAAATCTCTTTAATTTCTTGATGCTCTTTTAACAGAATATCTAATTGATTATCTATTGACTTAATCATCTCTTCTAAGGCTTTTAATGAAGCTTTTTCATTAGTACATAGTATTTTATACAAATCAACATTAAAGTCCTTTAATTCATTTGTTCTTGTACTCATTGCCGTTTTATGAGCTATACTCATTTCACGTTGACCTAATAATGCTTGCATCTTATCTATTACTTGATCAGATGCTTTAAACAAAGTTGCCTCTTCTTGATTCTTTTTAGCATATAACGCTATTCTTGCTGAATCTACCTTATCATTTTTCCCCCTTTGTATTCCACTACTTCTAATAATCTTGTAAGCCATCTCTACCCAGATATTACAGTTTTTAACTTGTAATTCTCTAACTAAAATATTCTTATAAATTCCTGTATGTTCCATACAGACTAATGTATTATCAATAGAACAACCTTCACTCTTCATCCATTTCATAAATTCTAAAACACCTTTCTTTGTATTAGCAAATTGGTTGTGCTTATACTTGTTTACTTCTACATAAATTGATGCATCAAAATACTCTTTTGAAATGTCGATTCCGATAAATTGTGTAAATTTGTCCATATGATAATTATTTAAGGCAACCTATTACTAAATATCATCTAAACCTTAATACTAGACCCGAACGTCTTAATTACTAGTCTGATACCTTTTAGTAGAATCAACAAAGTCCTACTCAGTTCTTAAGTCATTAACTTTGTCAACCGTTTGGTTCACTCTGTTGATTTGGTTGCTTTATTATACTTCTATAAAATTATCATTTTCTTATTCAACAAATCTAAAGGAGATTACTATGTAGCCGTTAAAGCTAAAGGATATAAATCTGAAGAAGTATCTGTAGAAGATGTTAATAAGGATGATTCTATAGAGGTTGACTTTGAATTAGAAAGAAGTAAGGCATTTTCATCTCTTAATTATCCAACTGATGATGATAACGACTATATGGAACCTAAAAGAAAGAATGAAGGTAATCCAAGAATTGGAGATGATTTAGGTAAGCTTACAGATTTAGCACCGATATACTTTAATAATGATAGTTCTGTTATTAGAAGTGATGCACAATTAGAATTGTCTAAAGTAGCATCTATTATGATGACTAATCCTTCATTAAAATTAGAAGTTCGTTCGTACACTTCTAGTGTTGGTCCTGATGAGTATAACTTAAGATTATCAGAGCGTCGTGCAGATCAAACAGTAGATTGGTTAGTACGTCAAGGAGTGAATAGATTGAGATTAAGAGGTGTAGGATATGGAGAAAGAGGAATTATCAATCGTTGTAAAAACAATGTTCCTTGTAGTGAGAGAGAACATCAAGAGAATAGAAGAAGTGAATTTATAATCACAGATTTATAAGAAGTAAAAAAGGTTGGACATGTCCAACCTTTTTTTTCTGAAAGTCTATAGGTATTATTAATCATCAGACAATAAAGTATTAA
>NZ_DAMANB010000020.1:0-73395 GCF_032073645.1 Myroides sp. | reverse complement strand
CCGCCTTTCTTTATAGAATCCCCAATCTCGTATGAGGTTGGGGATTTTTTTGTTTATATAGGGTAGGTGTGTTTTGTACTTATAAACGTTTTTACAGGAAAAAGTTTCATTGTTTATAATAACTTTTAAGCTTGTTCTAAGACTATAAAAAAAGAGCCCCTAATAGGCTCTTATTCTTTTTGAAGATCATTTACTTTATCGAGTATGTATTCCATTTCATATCCTTTTCTATGTAGGAACCCAATTAGTTTTTGTGTTTTTTTATTTATGTCTTGATCTGTTAATGATTGCCAACGTTGTTCAGCTAGTTTATTTAGGGTTTCGAAGTACATAGTATCGTCTATTTCAGTCATCGCTATTTTTATTAGGTTAGCTGATATTTTTCTGATTTTAAGTTCTCCAAGTATTCTATTTTTTCCCCATCCACTAATTCTATGTTTACCTCTTGCAAAACTACGAGCAAAGCGTTCTTCGTTTAGAAATTTATTGTTAATTAAATAAACTAATATTTCATCGTGTAGATCAGAGGAAACTTTTAAATTGTATAATTTAGATATAACTTCAGCATGACATCTGTCTTGATAAGCACAAAAATGTTCTAATTTACTTTTTGCTTGTTCTAGTGTTAAGGACATGTTTTTATTCTTTTTCAATTTACTTTATTCCTAGGCTTTTATGAGTATTGATTATAGCCTTTTTATTTTTATAATCAATCCAATCCTGTCCTTTTAATCTTCTCATGAAGTTATCAAAATATCTCATTACGGTAATATTATAGATTGCTTTTCCAAGGTTACTATATTTAGAAGGGAATGCTCTTAGACTCATAGATATACTTGGCGTAAGATATTTCATATAGTGCCAATAACCTTCAGGCATATAAAGCATTTCTCCATGTTTTAGATTACAGATATATCCTTTTGCATATTTTAAAGCAGGCCATTTATCAAAATCAGGATTGTCAAAATCAATGTCTTCTCTGGATATTAATGCATGCGGTATTTTATACATATATTTTGTTTGGTCTGGTGAAAATAGCATACATTGCTTTTCTCCATTAAAATTGAAATGTAATATATTAGAATAATCAATATCAAAATGCATGAAGACTTTTGAGTTTGTTCCTCCAAAAAATAACATTGGAAGTTGTTTTACTAGACGAAGTCCTAGTTTTGGCCATTTAAAATCACTCTTAAGACTTGGAACTTCTTTCATTATATTATATAGAAAGATTCTATAATTTGTTGGGCCTTTTTCAAGTAGTTCTATGTAATCAGCCATCTTCATTGTTGCATGTGCTTCATTAAAACCATCTTTATGAGAAACAGGCCTATCATCATATAGTGGTACTATTTTTTCACCTGCTATTTCCTTTATATAATTTAAGCGCCATTTTTCGTAAGCAAGCCAATCTTCAGTTAAGTTTTCTATTACAACAGGAATCTGTTTTTTAAAATATTTTTCAATAAAGTCTTTTTCAGAGATAGAGTTTACCCTTTCTATTTCTTGAAGTTGTAATTTTTTCATGCTATTTTACATTAGTCTTTCTTTAAGTACTATCATAATAAATTTATGTAACCTCAAATTTAATAAATCATTATTGGTTTTTAATACTAGGTGCTTGTAAAATAAGCCTCGAGATAGCAAATTGATTTATTATCGACTAATGGTAAGTGATGGCATATTTAACAGTTGGTACAGTAAAATCTATTTGTAATAGTCGTATATTTAAAATAAAAATTATGAGTATAACTAAGAGTTATTTGTTAGAGTTAGGACATGAGTTAAATAGTACAAAGAAGATAGTAGCTTGTGTACCTAATGATAAATGGGGCTGGAAGCCTCATGAAAAGTCTATGAACTTAGGTGATTTGGCAAAGCATATTGTAGAATTAACAATTTGGACTGAGAATATCCTAACAAAGGATAGTTTGGATTTTCAAATAGATTACAAGCCTTTAGAAGCACAAACTACAGAAGAGTTGTTGGTTCTTTTAGACAAGTATGAAAAGGCTGTTATATCAGCTTTAAATATGTTTGATGAGGAAAAGTGGATGTCTGAATGGAAGTTAAAGTCAGGAGATCATATAATCGTTGCTATGCCAAAGGTTGGAGCTAATCGATTTATTGTAAATAACCATATTTATCACCATAGAGGACAATTATCAGTTTATTTGCGTTTATTAGATGTAGCTATTCCAGGAATGTATGGACCTTCAGCTGATGATGTTAAATAAATTATATAAATTAAAAAAGCCTAACTCAATGAGTTAGGCTTTTTTTGTGCCCGGAGTGGGAATCGAACCCACACTCCGAAGAACACGAGTTTGAGTCGTGCGCGTCTACCAATTCCGCCATCCGGGCTGATGACTTATTGTTTGTGAGTGCAAATGTAGATAAAAAAAATTAGGTACAAAGAAAAAATATAAAAAAAATCGTTTTCTCAATTTATATTTTATAAATTTGCACCGCTTAATAAAAACAGTTAAGCTCTAACTCGCAACATAACAACTAATTATATAATGTCATATTTCGAACCAGACGCTAAGATTTTTGCATGTGCTCAGAGCGTTGAGCTTGCTGAGAAAATTGCAAAAGCATACGGAGTAGAATTAGGAAAAGTAACTCTATCACATTACAGTGATGGGGAGTTTCAACCTTCTTTTGAAGAATCAATTAGAGGACGAAGAGTTTTCTTAGTATGTTCTACATTCCCGTCATCAGATAACCTGATGGAATTGTTACTAATGTGTGATGCTGCTAAACGTGCATCAGCAAGACATATTACAGCTGTAATTCCTTATTTTGGATGGGCTAGACAGGATAGAAAGGACAAACCAAGGGTTCCGATTGGAGCGAAATTAGTTGCTAAATTGCTTGAATCAGCAGGGGCAACACGTATCATGACAATGGATTTACATGCTGATCAAATCCAAGGATTCTTTGAAAAACCAGTGGATCATTTATATGCATCTACAATCTTTTTACCGTATGTAAAAAGTTTGAAGCTTGATAATCTAACAATTGCATCTCCTGATATGGGAGGATCTAAGAGAGCATATGCTTATTCTAAGTTCTTAGAATCAGATGTAGTAATTTGTTATAAACAACGTAAGCAAGCTAATGTTATTGATAAAATGGAGTTAATAGGAGACGTTACAGGACGTAACGTAATCTTAGTTGACGATATGATTGATACAGGAGGTACTTTAGCTAAAGCAGCGGATATGATGATGGAGCGTGGAGCATTAAGTGTTAGAGCTATATGTACACATGCTATTTTATCAGGAAGTGCTTATGAGAAAATAGAACAATCAGCTATTCAAGAATTAATCGTTACAGATTCAATTCCACTGAAGAAGCCTTGTGATAAAATAAGAGTATTAAGTTGTGCTCCATTATTTGCAGAAGTAATGCACAATGTACATGCTAACGAGTCTATTAGTAAGACTTTTGTAGTTTAGAATTTATTAATTTTTTAAATATATTTAAATGAAATCAATTACGATTAAAGGATCTGAAAGAGAAAGCGTAGGTAAAGTATCAACTAAAGCCTTACGTAATGCTGGAATGGTACCTTGCGTGTTATACGGAGGAACTGAAGCAGCTGTGCATTTTTCTGCTGAAGAAAAAGCATTCAAAAATTTAGTTTACACTCCAAACGTACACACAGTGGTAATTGAGTTGGAAGGTGGAAAAAAATTCAACGCTATCTTACAAGATATCCAATTCCACCCAGTAAGCGATAAAATCTTACACATCGATTTCTATCAATTACATGACGATAAAGAAATTACATTAGACGTACCAGTTAAAATCACTGGAAACTCTAAAGGAGTAATGGCTGGAGGGGTATTAAACCTAAACTTACGTAAATTGAAAGTTAAGGCTTTACCAGCTAACTTACCAGACTTCGTAGAAGTAAACATTTCTAACTTAGAAATGGGGAACAAATTATATGTTACTGATGTACCTGTTAACAATTACAAATTGTTACACACTGATAACACTGTAATCTGTCAAGTAAGAATTTCTCGTGCAGCTATGAAAGCAGCTCAAGAAGCAGCAAAAGCAGCAAAAGCTACTCCAAAGAAAAAATAATTCTTTTGAGAAGATATTTATTAGAAGCATCTGTGTTTACACAGGTGCTTTTTTTGTGCTTTAAAATAAGGTTACTTCTTTGCTTTAATGTACTTTTGTAACACAATTAATTATGTCATTAATAGAAGGATGAAGAAATTTTTAATTATAGGACTTGGGAATATCGGTGCTGAGTATATCAACACACGTCATAATATCGGTTTTAAAGTTGTAGACGAAATAGCTAATGAGCTTGGAGGTGATTGGCAAACTGTAAAACTAGGAAGCTTAGCTGAAGTAAAGATAAAAGGTAGAACACTTTTATTATTAAAGCCTAATACATATATGAATTTAAGTGGTAAGGCAGTTCAGTATTGGATGGAGAAAGAAAAGATCCCAGTAGAGAATATTTTAGTGATTACAGATGATTTAAATCTTGCTTTTGGAACAATAAGAATCAAACCAAAAGGGTCTGATGGTGGACACAATGGATTAAAAAGTATTCAAGGTACTTTAAACTCTGCTGCATATCCTCGTTTTAGATTTGGTATCAGCGATGAATTTAAGAAAGGGCAGCAAGTTGATTATGTTTTAGGGGTATGGGATGAGAAAGAGAAAGAACAGTTGCCAGAACGTCTTAAAATAGCTTCTAAAGCAGTACAGGAGTTTGCTTTGGGAGGATTGAATAATGCTATGAATACTTATAACGGAAAGTAGATTAAGTAAAGCTTATAAAGTAAAAAAGGAGTTACTCATTGAGTAACTCCTTTTTTTTATCATTATACCTGTGGTTTTACCACGTTGATATGTAATTCTTCTAATTGTTCTGGAGTGATAGTTGACGGAGCGTCAATCATTACATCTCTACCAGAGTTGTTTTTAGGGAATGCGATGAAGTCTCTAATCGTCTCTTGACCTCCTAAGATAGCTACTAATCTATCTAAACCAAAAGCTAAACCTCCATGAGGTGGAGCTCCATATTGGAACGCATTCATTAAGAAACCAAATTGTTTTTCAGCTTCTTCTTTGCTAAATCCAAGGTGTTTAAACATTAACTCTTGAGTAGCCTTATCGTGAATACGAATAGAACCTCCTCCGATTTCGTTACCGTTTAATACCATATCATAAGCATTAGCACGTACTTTACCTGGGTCAGTATCTAATAATGGAATATCTTCTACTTTAGGTGAAGTAAATGGGTGGTGCATAGCGAAGTAACGTCCAGCTTCTTCGTCATATTCGAATAGAGGGAAGTCGATAACCCACAATGGTGCGAACTCATCAGACTTTCTTAATCCCATACGATTACCTAACTCCATACGTAGAGCACTTAATTGAGCTCTTGTTTTATTCGCAGGACCTGAAAGTACTAAGATTAAGTCACCAGCTTTAGCACCAGTCACCTCAGCCCATTGCTTAAGATCTTCTTGATCATAGAATTTATCTACAGAAGATTTATATGATCCATCAGCTTCACATTTACAGTACACCATACCAGAAGCACCTACTTGTGGGCGTTTTACCCAATCAATAAGAGCATCTATCTCTTTACGAGTGTATGAAGCAGCACCTGGTACAGCTATACCTACTACTAACTCTGCACTATTAAATACACCGAATTCTTTATGTTGAGTTACAGCATTTAACTCACCGAACTCCATCCCAAAACGGATATCTGGTTTGTCATTACCATATTTGCGCATTGCTTCTTCAAAAGTCATACGAGGGAACTTATCAACTTCAATTCCATGAACTGATTTTAATAAATGTCTAGTCATTCCTTCGAATGTATCCATAACATCTTCTTGGTTTACGAACGCCATCTCACAGTCTATCTGAGTAAACTCAGGCTGTCTATCAGCACGTAAATCCTCGTCACGGAAACACTTTACTATTTGGAAGTATCTATCCATACCACCTACCATTAACAGCTGTTTGAATGTTTGTGGTGATTGTGGTAAAGCGTAGAATTCTCCAGCATTCATACGAGAAGGCACTACGAAGTCACGTGCTCCTTCAGGAGTAGAACTAATTAAGTAAGGAGTCTCTACCTCACAGAAATCTTGAGCAGAAAGATAATTTCTCACCTCTTGAGCTACCTTGTGTCTAAACAATAAATTGTTCTTCACTGGATTTCTACGGATATCTAAGTAACGGTATTTCATACGGATATCTTCTCCACCATCAGTATCATCTTCGATAGTAAATGGAGGAACAGCAGATTCGTTTAATACTGTTAGCGTATCTACTAAAATCTCAATATCTCCAGTAGGGATATTTGGGTTTTTAGAAGCGCGTTCGATTACTTGTCCTTTTACTTGAATTACAAACTCTCGTCCTAGGTTTTTAGCTGCTTCGAATACTGCTTTATCAGTTCTCTCTGCATCAAAGATTAATTGTGTAATCCCGTAACGGTCACGTAAATCAACCCAAATCATAAAACCTTTATCGCGATGCTTGCTTACCCATCCTGATAGGGTAACTTCTGTATTTATATCCGAAGCTCTTAAGGCTCCGCAATTATGCGTTCTGTACATTGCTAAAAATTATTTCCTACAAATTTATAAACTTATTATGAATGATAGAATAAAAGCCAAAACAATATGTCTTAGATTTTATAAATATCTATTTTTAAGCTATTTCCCTTTTTTTCATTTTGATAAATACATAAGCCAATATCGCCCCACATAGTGCTAATCCTGCCCCTACCCATTCAGGAGAGTTGTATCCTAACCCCATGGTAATAGGTAGCCCACCTAATGAAGCTCCTAATGCATTACCGATATTGAAGGATGCTTGTCCAGCTGAAGCAGCTAACATTTCAGAACCTTTCGCATTGTTGATTAATAACATCTGTAAAGGAGAACCGATTGTGAAAGCAACTAATCCAGTGATAAGAGACATCGCATAAGCCATCCATTGAATATTTACTGTGTAATATACGATAATTAAACAAGTTGCCATTGCACAGAAAGAGAAAATAACGGCTTTAGCAGGAGGGAAGGTATCCGCTAATTTTCCCCCTACGAAGTTTCCTAAGAACATACCTAACCCTACTAGGGTCATGACTAAAGGTATTTTTGCTTCTGATATTAAAGCGATATTAGTCATCATCGGTGCGATATAACTGATCCAAGCAAATAATCCTCCTGTACCTATAGAGATTAAGGCTACCAATACCCATGCAATAGGTGTTTTAAAGAAAGCGGTTTGTTTCTTTAGATTTGTCTCTTTGTCTGCTTCTAACTTAGGTATCCAAAATGCGATAGTGATAGCAGATACGATTCCTAAAGAAGCGATTAACATATAGGCTGTTCTCCATGAATACTCTTGTCCGATGTAGGTACTCAATGGCACTCCTACTAGATTAGCCGTAGTAAGCCCTGCGAACATGATGGCTACCGCTTGTGCCTCTTTTCCTTTTTGAGCTAATCGTGTTGCTACCACAGACCCTACCCCAAAGAATGCTCCATGAGGAAGTCCTGACATAAAACGAGAAATAATTAACGTTGTATAACTTGGTGACAATACAAATAGTAAGTGAAAGAATGAGAACATCATCATTAATGCTATCAATACTTTATGAGGAGCATATTTATTAGAAGACATGACCAATAATGGAGCCCCTACTACTACCCCTAATGCATAAGTAGAGATGAAGTTACCCGCTTTAGGTATGCTTATTTGTAAGTCTTTAGCGATGTCAGGTAGTAGTCCCATCATTGAGAATTCTGTCATTCCGATGGCTAATCCACCTACAGCTAATGCTATTAAACTTTTGTTCATTGTTGTTTTACTGAGTTTGATTTTATGTAATATTATAATGTTTCTTTTCCTCTTTCGTATTGATTCGCCCATGCTAGACTTACACCTAGTTCATTAGCAGCTCTCATGACGAAATGAGGATCTCTTAGAAATTCTCTACCGAGTAAGATACAGTCAGCTTGATTGGCCTTCAGGATATCTTCTGCCTGTTGACCCGTTTTGATAAGACCTACTGTTCCTACTAATATATTGGTTTGTTGTTTTATAGCTTCAGCAAAAGAAACCTGATAATTAACCTCAACTTTTATTTGTTGATGTCTTACTAGCCCTCCAGTACTCACATCTATAAGTTCTACCCCTTTATCATATACTATTTTAGCGAGTTCTATACTTTCTTCTAGAGTCCAACCTCCATCAGCCCAGTCAGTGGCTGATATTCTTAACCACAGACTTTGTGTAGTCAAGACAGATTTAACAGCCTCTATGACTTCTAAGACTAATCTGATTCTATTCTCAAAAGTTCCTCCATACTCATCTGTACGCAGATTGGTTAAGGGAGATAAGAACTGATGTAGTAAGTAACCATGAGCACCGTGTAGCTCTATGATTTCATAGCCTGCTTTTATAGCGCGTTCAGCCCCTTGTCTAAAAGCATCTATTATTCTCTTTATCTCTTCAGTATCCATTGCTATCGGAAGGTTTTCTGCTTCGTTGAAGGCAATAGCTGATGGAGCTATAGTTTGCCACCCGTTCTCATTATTGGGAGCTATCTGCGCTCTATTTATCCATGGCTTGTCACAGCTAGCCTTTCTTCCTGCATGGGCTAACTGTATACCAGGTACAGTACCTTGACTTTTTATAAACTCCGTTATCTGCTTTAGTTTCACTATATGTTCATCAGACCATATTCCTAAATCAGCATAGGTTATTCTACCTTCAGGAGTCACAGCAGTCGCTTCTTGTACAATGGCAGCAGCTTTTCCTATCGCAAATTGACCATAGTGTACAAGGTGCCAATCACTCGCAAAACCATCTTTTGCAGAATACTGACACATAGGTGAAACAATGATTTTGTTGTGTAAAGTGTTGTCCCTTAGTTTTAAAGGAGAAAATAGAGTTTTCATAATTTGTGTGTTGTTTGGTGGTGCAAAATTATTAAATCCAAAATAGAATAGAAGGTCTTTTGTCCTAAAAGATATTTTCAGCAATAAAAGTTACAATAATTTGAGGAGTTCTTCTCAAGTAACCCTATATTTGTTATTTATAATTAATTTAAATAAAGACATAATGAGAATGACTTCTAAGGTTATTACTAGCACAGTACTAGCAGCCCTGCTTTTTGTAGGTTGTAAGAAAGAAAACACTAAAGCTTCTTCTGAAGAGACGATTACGATAGAGAATATGGGGAGATCAGTTAGTTTTAATAAAAAACTAGAGAATGTAGTTGTGTTCGACGTGGGAGCGATGGAGAATATGGCAGAATTAGGCATACCATTTAAGGGAATGGCTAAGGTATACAGCCCTAACTTCCTATCTAAATATGCAGATGATGAGAGTATTGTGAACGTAGGATCTTTTATGCAGCCTAACTATGAGTTAGTAAGTTCTGTAGATCCAGACCTGATCATTATGAGTAACTGGTTTGATAAAGACTATCCAGAGTTCGCTAAAATAGCACCTACGATCTCTTTAGGTATCTCAGGAAGTAATTATTTAGCAAGTACAAAAGACAATCTGAAAACAATTGGTTCTGTCTTTCAAGTAGAAGATAAGGCAGATAAATTGATCGAGAATATCGATACAAAAGTAGCTGAGATGAAAGAAGTGATTAATAAGAGCGATGCTAAAGCTTTATTAATCCTGTATAACAATAAGAGTTATAGTGCCTTCGGAGAGGACTCTCGCTATGGATATATCTTTAATGATCTAGGAGTGAAGTCTGCAGCTGCTGGTCTAATGGGGGGAAGCGATCACGGTAATGTAGTATCTAGTGAGTTCGTACTAGAGCACAACCCTGATATTATCTTTATCATCGATAGAGGTGCTGTAATGGAAAATGTAAATGCTGATAAGAAAGAAGTAGAGAACCCATTGATTCAAAAGACTAATGCATATAAGAATGGCAAGATTGTTTATCTAGATCCTAATGCATGGTATCTAGCAGGAGGAGGGTATATCTCTCTAAACATTATGTTAGATGAAGTAATGAAAGCGTACAAATAATAAAGTAAAAAGCTTCTCGAAAGAGAAGCTTTTTTTATGTCTATTGTTTTTTAACGAACAGATTACTTGCTATTTTTTTGGTGATAGTGATCGTATGGTCATCTACTCTGATGGTGTACGACTGATCAAAAGGCTCTATATCTAATATCTCTAGTTTTGATCCTAACGATATTTTCTGTTTATCCAAGTATTGTAAGAACTCTGTAGAAGAATCTTTCACCCCTACGCATACCACTTCTTTATTAGCTTCTACTTCAGATAATAACTTCTTATCTATCTGTTTTATTTCTCCTTTTTCGTTAGGAATAGGGTCTCCATGAGGATCTTCTGTTGGGAATCCTAGAAATGCATCTAGTTTGTTAATTAACTTTTCTGACTTTATATGTTCTAGTTCTTCTGCGACATCGTGAACTTCATCCCAATTAAATCCAAGTTTATCCACTAAGAATACCTCCCATAGTCTGTGCTTTCTCACGATCATCTTAGCAGCCATAACTCCCTTAGGAGTAAGTGTAACTCCTTGATACTTTTGATATTTAATCAGCTCCTTATCATTTAGCTTCTTTATCATATCTGTCACAGATGAGGCTTTAGTTTCGATTTTTGCAGCAATAGCATTAGTCGAAATTCCTTGAGTTTGCCCTAGTGATAAATGGAATATAGTTTTTAAATAATTCTCTTCTGAATAGGTAAGCATGGATTGTTTTTTTGTTTAAATACAAAGTTAGTGTTTTTTTAATTACAAATTAATTTTTAGCTTTGCCTAAATTTAATCAAAAGCCATGTGTAAAAGTATTTTTAAACTTGTAACAATAAATATTTTTCTTTGTCTCTTTTTTGCATTGAATTCCTATGCTCAAAATATCAAAGGAAAAGTTCTTTCTAATGGTACTGTGCTTTCTTATGCTACAGTTACCTTAGTAGGGACAGATAAGGGAGTAGTCACTGATGAGCAAGGTGGTTTTACTTTCGAGTCAGTAAAAGAAGGAACCTATACTGTGAAGGCAGACTTCGTAGGTTTTGCAGCTCAGACTAAAAAGGTAACTGTAAAAGGAACTCAGACCAGTACAGTATCTTTCGACCTAAAAGAAGATGCTAATCTAGATGAGATCGTTATCTCGGGTACACTGAAGCCTGTGCTAAAGTCAGAAGCAGTAGTACCTGTAGAGATATATACGCCAGCATTCTTTGAGAAGAATCCTACTGCTAGTTTATTTGACGCTGTACAGATGATTAACGGAGTACAACCTCAGCTAAACTGTAATGTATGTAATACAGGAGACATCCATATCAATGGTATGGAAGGGCCGTATACTATGATCCTGATCGATGGTATGCCTATCGTATCTTCTCTATCGACTGTATACGGGCTATTCGGTATCCCGACGAATATGATCGAGAGAGTAGAAGTAGTTAAGGGACCAGCCTCTTCACTATACGGAACAGAAGCGATGGGTGGTATTATCAACGTGATTACTAAAGATCCAGAGCACGCAGCGAAGTTAAGCGTAGATGCTTTTAGCACGACTTGGTTAGAAAACAATATAGATTTAGGAGCTAGTTATAAACTAGGGAATAAAGTAAAAGGACTTTTTGGAGGGAACTACTTTAAGTTCGGAGAACGAAAAGATAAAAACGGGGATGGTTTTACAGACGTAACACAACAAGACAGAGTATCTTTATTCAATAAAGTATCTCTAAAGAGAAAGGATGATAAAGTAGCTAGTCTTGCACTGCGCTATGTATATGAAGACAGATGGGGAGGAGAGACTAATTGGAAGCGCAAGCAACACCGCGGAGGAGAAGACGTATATGCAGAGAGTATCTTCACTAACCGCTTCGAAGCGATAGGGATGTACCAGCTACCGACTACAGAGAATATCTATACACAGTTCTCTTATATCTATCACAAGCAGAACTCTATGTATGGACCAGAGTCTTATGATGCGAAACAACAAGTAGCTTTCGCTCAAGCTTATTGGGATAAGACCTTAGGAAATCACAGTCTTTTACTAGGTTCGTCATTTAAGTACACTTATTATGATGACAATACTCGTGCTACGGGTATCTATGATGAGAATGGATTAGTAAAGAATCAACCAGAAGAAACTCCGATACCAGGTATCTTCATCCAAGATGAATGGACGCTTAATAAAAAGAATAAATTATTATTAGGATACCGTTTTGACTATGATAAGACCCATAAAGGGATTCACTCTCCACGAGTAGGACATAAGTACACACCTCATCCGCACCATACCTTAAGAGGGAGTTTTGGTACAGGATTCCGTGTAGTGAATGTCTTCACAGAAGATCACAGAGCGTTATCAGGAGCTAGAGAAGTAGTATTCGCTGAGAAACTAGACCCAGAGAAATCATACAATGCTAATATCAACTATACAGTGAAAGTACCTTCTAATTTCGGAGTGTTTAATTTCGATTTGAACGGGTTCTATACTTATTTCACGAATAAGATTGATGCAGATACAGATACAGACCAGACTAAGATTATCTATGCTAACCTAGATGGGCATGCTATCTCTAAAGGGGTCTCTCTTAACGTAGATGTGACATTTGACTTCCCACTGAAGTTGATGGCAGGAGCTACTTATATGGATGTATTCAGAAAAGAAGATGGAGTACGTGAGCAAATCTATCATTCTCCTAAATGGTCAGGTAACTTTATCGCAAGTTATAACTTCGGTAGTGGATTTACAGCAGATTTGACATCAGACTGGAAGGGACCGATGAGATTGCCACGTGTAGAGAATGACTATCGACCAGAGTACTCACCATGGACAGTATTAGCGAATATCCAAGTGACTAAGAAGTTTAACAACGGATTCGAAGTATATGGCGGAGTGAAGAACTTATTCAACACGCTACCAAAAGAAGATCCTATCTCTAGATGGTGGGATCCATTCGGAGAGCCAGGTAATGGTGTAGCACCACCTCCAGGTAGAAATGATGTAATCTTCGAACCAAACGATTATAGTTATACTCCATTGCAAGGGATAAGAGGATTCTTAGGAGTGAGATATAACATTTTTTAGTTAGCACATAAGCAGAATGACGAGATTTTATTTTTTTTTCATGTTTAGTTATTTCTTTGGGTTAGCACTCCATGCTCAACCCAAAGAGATAATGTTTTCGGAGTTAGAGCAAGTGATGGCTACTGACCCTAAACCCGTTGTCGTATTTATGCATACAGACTGGTGTAGCTATTGTGCTCTGATGGAAAAGAAGACGTTGAACAATGATAAAGTGATGCAGAAGTTAGATGAAGACTTTTATTTCATCTCTTTTAACGCAGAACAAGAAGAAGCTATAGAGTATAAAGGAAAGCGCTATGAGCTGAGAAAGACTGGTGTCCATGCGAAGCAGCACGAGTTAGCAAAAGAATTAGCTCAGTCTAATGCTTATCCAGCTGTTATATTTCTCAATGAGAAACTAGAGATCATGTATAGACATTTTGCGTATGTACGATCTAATGATATGTATAAACTACTGAATGCTATAAAACCTTCTTAGCATTTAGAATAATAAGACTAGATGCAGTACAGAACGTTAAGCGTATATGTATTGGCGATTTAATAGTTGCAGTACTAGTACATCTGTGCGTATACATTTGTATTAGATACATAGTTAGTTAGAATTATGTTGCAGGCCTTACACAGTATACCACTGTGTAAGGCCTTTTTTTGTTTAGTAATGTTAGATATGCTGTACACTGTATAATAGGTATTACTCCTAATTCTCTTTTTGCTTTCTTGCTTACATAAAGCGATTATGGTATAGTTGATTTCGATTTGATTTCGATGTGCTAGGCTAGTGGTCGGCTTATTTATGGTGTTTTTAAGCCGACCAAATGCCCATCACAAGCCGACCAAAAGCCGACCACCCTATTTAAAAACATAAAAAAGACTATTTTTTGATCGTTTTGTAGGGTTTAATAGGATTGGAAATGTTGTTTTTTTATTGAGATTAATGAATATTGTATGAGGTAGGAGTTTACTAGTGTATATAATATAGAGTAGATAAGGCATTGATCATATCGATAAGGGCTTTAGAAAACAAAAAAAGGAGTGACAAGCATCACTCCTTTATATAGAACTCGGTTTATTATTATTTTTCTAAAGCTACTTCTTGTGCTTTTACATAGCTTTCTATTAATGCTTGGTAGTTAGGCATTACAGAAGACATTCCCTTAGCATATACAGCCGCATCTTTATGTCTCCATGTTTTTAGGATTTCGCTTAGTACAGCAGTAGTTGTGATAGGAATTACTCCAGCCATCATCAGTCTATTCATCGTTACTTGTGTAGACATTGGACTCATATCGCCAGAAGCATCAATAACAGCGAATACTTCAAACCCTTCTGCAGCAGCTGAGATAGCTGGGAATGCTACACATACACTTGTCAATACTCCTGCGATCACTAGTTTTTTCTTTCCTGTAGCTCTTACTGCATCTGCAAATTCCTTCGTATCCCATGCGTTTACTTCTCCATTTCTCCCTATGTATTGTGCATGAGGAGCTAGTTGGTGAATCTCTGGCATTAGTGGCCCATTAGGTCCTTTTGGCTCAGATGCTGTTGTGATTACTGGGATGCTCTCTACAGCTGCGATTTCTGCTAATACTTTTACATTTTCTCTAAGTGTAGCTACCTCGATATCTTTTACCGTTTGGAATAATCCACTCTGGTGATCGATTAATAAAAATGCTACGTCGTCTGCGTTGATACGTGTTAACTTGTTCATGGTAATTTATATTTTAATTAATTTTCTGTATCAAAAATACATTGATACTTAGCTAAGTACACTTAATCTAAATTAAGAAGAGATTGAGTGCATCGCTTTGTTGATAAGGGATAAAGACTGTTTAGGTATTCAGATTAGCTTATATACCTTTATTATTTTAATTAAAAACTAAACATTTAGTTTGATAACTAATAAAATAGTTATATGTTTGTGTATATCAAATCAGTATTATGGAAAAATTGACCAATAAAGAAGAAGAGATTATGTGCATCCTTTGGAAGTTAGAAAAGGGATTTGTGAATGATATTCTAGAGCACATGCCAGAGCCTAAGCCACATTATAATACACTCTCTACGCTAGTGCGTATATTAGAAGAAAAAGGGGTAGTGTCTTATAAAGCTTATGGCAAGTCACATCAGTATTATCCTCTGGTAAAGAAAGAGGATTATCGAAAGATGTTTATGGAAGAGACTATGGAGAAGTACTTTGATAATTCGTTTAGTAATCTAGTGAGTTTCTTCGTGAAGGATAAGAAATTATCTAAGACAGAGCTAGAGGAACTAATGGATATTATAGAAAAGAATAAAAAATAGTTTGATTATCAACCAACCAATCAACTGAATTATGACACCTATTCTTATATATATATTGAAGGTAAATGGGCTACTGCTGGTAGTGTATTTATGCTATAAACTGTTTTTACAGAAAGAGACGTACGTCAAGACGAATCGATTGTATTTTATAAGTGGTATTTTTTTGAGTCTAATACTGCCTTTGCTAACTTATACGAAGGTAGAAACGATAAACTTAGCGCCAATGTCTCTCCCGATTATGGATGTAATGGAGGATGTGGAGCTAGTACAAGAGAAGAGTCTATGGACGATGAATGATGTATACCAATACACATCTTATCTTTATTTAACGATCACGCTGTTGAGTCTTTTGTGGTTTGGGTATAAACTGATTAAGTTAACTAGACGTATTAGTAATATGCCTAAGACGGCTATTCATCAGAATATACGAGTAGATAGATCGAGTAGTGATGCTTATTCTTTTCTACACTATATCGTGTTACCTAAAGATTATGAAGAGCTGAGCCAGCTAGAGATAGTACTACTCCATGAGGAAGTACACGTCCATCATAAGCACAGCTTAGATCTTATCCTCGTGGAGGGGTTAAAACACGTATTCTGGTTTAATCCGATGATACGACTACTACAGAAAGAGGTAAACCTAAATCTAGAGTATATCGTAGATCAAGAGATTGCGAAACGAGAGGATAGCTATACGTATCAGCGTGCACTTGTACTATACGAATCTAATAAGATAGCGTGTGTACCTGTGGTGAATACTTTTGGCTCTTCAGATCTGAAGAAGCGTATATTAATGCTTAACAACCCAAAATCAACTAATATGAAACGTTTAAAATTATTATTAATCACTCCTGTATTAGCAGGGTTCTTTTTCCTCTTTCAGATAGAGGTAAAAGCGAAGTATATAGAGAGTCCAGCTTTTGAAGAAGATCATGTAGAAGACACTTTATTAGATGAGTATACAAGTATGACTACTGAAGTAGAAGAGGATCAACTAGATCAATCTGGTAAAAAGAAGGCTCCTAGTCATGATGATATGGCAGCAATAGCGGAAGAAGCTATAAGAATAGGAGAGGAAGCGTCTAGACTAGTGGATGAAAGTGAGCGTATAAGAGAAGAGGCGGAGCGCGTAAGTAAAGAGATACTAGAAGAGAGAAAAGTAATTCTAGCTAAGGCGGAGGAGATGAGAAAAGTGAATTTAGCTAAAACAGATCGTGAACGAAAAGAAATTCTGGCTAAAGTAGAGAAGATAAAAAAAGAAAGCTTAAGTAAAGCAGAAGAAGCACGAAAAGTCGCTTTAAAAACACGAGAAGAAAGTCTAGCTAAAGCTGGGATAGCTCGAGCCAATGCAATAACAGAAGTGAAGAATAGAGAATGGAAAGTTAAAGCAAACAAAGTTGAAATTGATTTTTCAGAAGATACGGTAATAGATGGTGAGAATGTAGTTATCATTAAATCAGGTAAACGCAGTAAAGGAGAGTTTGTGTATTATGTAAACGGAAAGCTGTATGATGAGAGTAATAAACATGAAGCAGAAGCGCTAGTAGAGAAGTATGGTGCTAAAGGTGTACGTGTTTATAGTAGAGCAGCTGCAGCTGACGAACTTGGCTATACGGGTAATGGTAGTGTGTTTGGCTTTACATTAATGACAGATGAGGATCGTGCGAATGAAGCTAGAGTAGAAGCCTTAACTAAAAAATATAAAGAAAAAGTCATCAAGGATATGACTCAAGTACAGAATAGTGACTATAAAGGATTAGTGTATATCAATGGTGTGAAGAAGTCTGCTGAAGATCTAAAAAATATACGCACAGATAAAATGGTGTCAATGGATGTATTTAAAGGAGATGCAGCAGTCAAAAAATATGGTGAAGAAGGAAGAGAAGGTGTTATCCTAATACGTGTAAAACCTTAAGTGTGATTCTTATATAAGATTATGTTAGCGAGTAATTAACCTCATCAATATGATGAGGTTAATTTTTTTAATATAAATAGTGTTAATGTTATGTTAATTAAACTTATTTTTCTTTATTATATTTGCATTAAAATATTTTAATATGAAAAGAAATTTACTTGTAATGTGTCTATCACTTGCGACAATGGCAGGAGCCTTTGCTCAGAAATTAGTGATTAAGAAAAGTGTTGTTTATGTAGATAAAACTACTGATCCTTTAGCGAGTATTGAGAAGGTAGATAGTAATACCTATATATATAAGAACCCTCAAGGAGAAAATGTATTTAAGTTGGAGGATATTAATGTAAATACTAGAGTAGCTACTTCATTTCATGTAGTGAATGTGACAGACTTACGTAATAATAAGAGTAATAATATACCTTTTGAGAGTTTATCTTTTGCTTTTGGTAATGAGACTGTATTATTTGCATTAATTTCTAAAGGACAATATAAGTTGATTAATGACAAAGGAATAGACTATACTGTTTTAGACGCTTTAATGGATGAACCTAAACAAGATGTGATGAGTAGAGTTAATATGATTAATGACTCAGTACAAGCTGTTATTGATAAGGGGATTGCTATCATGGCAGAAAAGAAAATTAGAATAGCTGCTGACAATAAGATTTTTAGTGATAATACGGAAATAGGGAATGTGGTTTTTAAGACAACCAAAGATAATGGGACTATCTATGCATTCTTTAATAAAAAGACAAAAACAACTATTGGATATTGGTCAAGCTTTAAAGAAAAAATTAATATGGGGGATTTGTATAGAGCTGAGAGTCCTGCATATATGTTATTTACTTATGATAATCAACGTTTCAGAGTATATCAGATGTCTAATAATGGTGTAAAAACACCTTTTTCTCAAGAATTATTAGCTATTATGTATGCTAATGGTATTGACTTTGAAAATGTAAGTGATGAAACTATTAAAGTTTTAAGTGATAAGTTAGCAGAAGAAAAGAGAATAGCTAAAGAAAATGATGTAAATATTAGAAGAGAGAAAGGATTCTTAATCGATGGAAAAGGTGTGAGAGTAGAGGGTGAGATTTCTATCGCTTTTGATAATACTGATATGCTGGAGAATGATATTTTTGGTGGATCTGGTAATATAGCTGATATTTCAAGCTATGGTAATAAAGTTTTCGTTTATGCTGAAAATGCAAAAGGTAAGTTTAAGTCAACTAGTTATAAGGCTAGTGATAATGTTAAGTTTGAAGTTACTTTAGCTAAAGATGGTAAAGTAGAGCGCTATGAAGGATTTAATTATGATATTGCAAATAAGACTATGGGATTTTTAAATAAATTAGCTAGTGGGGCTACTTTCTTTAAACATATATATGGAAATAATAAACTCGAATTATTCTACAGCCCTACAGAGAAGTTTTATACTATAAAATTAAAAGATGTTAAGAATGGTTTTGCGACAACTAGAAGTGATCAAGATAAACTTATAGCAGCTATTAAAGCTTATCTAGGATGTGAATCAATTAATTTAGAAGGAATTGATTTGTTTAGCCTAGAAGGATTAAAACAATTAGTAGATAAGTACGATACTCAATGTAACTAGCCATTATAAATTAAGAATAAAAAAAGCCCAAGTCTAATTTTAAGCTTGGGCTTTATTATTTTATGTAATGTATCTATCTAGAAAATACGTTTAATCACGTGGAATATTTGGTATACGCTATTAATAGGGTATTCAAATGGTTCGTATATTTTATTACGGCTAGATAAGGTGATGACACCTTTTTTCTCGTCATAGTTCGTAATGTCTTTTAAGAAGGTAGCATCCTTAGTGATGACGATAAACCCATAAGTCGTGTTTCTAAAACCGCCTTCCCATAGGTGACGTCCTACTTCACGTCCTAGTACTTCTGCTCCATCAGGGGTATCTTCTATGTTCCCTCCATTCATAGAGTCTCCTACTACATCAAAGGCCTTGTAATGACCAAGCCCAAACTTATCTACTCTGAACTGTACTGTGTCAAACTCTTGTATAAGCTGTGCGTCATCCTGATAGCAGGTAATATAAGAAGCATGAGCTGATGAAGGGATCTTCAGTACCTCTATATAGATACGCCCATCAGGGTAGAAGGTAAACTTGTTTCCGTGGTTATTATACATAATCTCTGGTACAGTATCCTTCGTGATATTAGTCGCTTCGAAGTTATATAGCTCCTGAGTAGGAGTATCTCCAGTTAGTTCTTGTATCGCTGGAGATGTATGTGATGTTAATAACATACTTCCTTCTCCTGTTAGTAACCAATGTTTGCTCAAGCTTAGGGCAAATTTGGTTAGATTCTCTATAAAGTTATCGCTGATGTTTACACGTCCATTTACTATCTGAGAGAAAGAAGACTTAGTATACCCTAGTTTTTGTGCTAGATCTGTTTGGTTCTTCGCTAATCCCTCAAAGAAAATCCACTTGATGGCATCGTTTACGCGTTGAATTCTATCCATAATAGTAATGATATTTAAAAAACTTTGTTTCTAATTGTTTTTATAATCGAAACTTTGTTTGTATATTTGTAAAAGTAATAGGAACAAAATTAGTCAAAAAAAGCATAGGTAGCTAATTTTAAAGGGATAAACTGAAATAATAGCGGTAGAATACTTCGACAGATACAAGTAAGATATTCTAGATAAGCAGTAAAAATCTCCTTTATAATACGAACGATGTTTATATTTTGGGTATGTCTTGTTCGATATATCAATACCAAAAATAAATTGTTATGAAAGCAGTGATGAGTACATCAACCGTATTTGAAGCAGGAGAACCAGCTATTCTGACTTTAAAAGAGAAACAAAGCATAGAGCGTGAACTGTATCTATACAGCGCCTTATACAGAACTAATGGTACTGGATACTTTACCTCAGGAGAGCGTATCTGTATAAACCAAGAGAGAGGGTATCACCTAAGCGTAGGGGGAGAAGAAGAGCTAAAACCTTATCAAATATCTAGTGAGTTAGAAGAAAAAATAGCTAGGTTAAGAGATAGAAGGTAGTGGATAAGGAATAAGTGATTATAAATAAAGTTTCGATTATTAAGTTGTTTTATCATTAAAAATAAAAGTTATGACAAAAAGAGTAGCAGGTAGTCAATTAAATAAGTTGAGAAGATATAAACTGATCTTGGATTTATATAACCAATACAAGACAGAAGACATCCCAGTGACGGTGGTATGGAAGAAATATATCTGTCCTGTGTATCCTATCTCTCGTACGACTCTATATGAAGTGCTGAATACGCCAGTGTATAAAGAACTCGCAAAAATAGAGGCAACCATGAAAGACCTAGATTAGAGTTATTAACAGTGTTTATAAGATGTGAATAGAGTTGTTCAGTCTCTTGACAACAAATAGGTTATGGTGTTGATAAGTGAGATCTTTGTAGCGTAATAATCAGGTTATCAACAGTGATTATAGGAAGTGAACAGAGTTGTTCAGTTACTGAACAGAAAGTTGAGTTAAGGTAGTAAAAGAGCGACCTTTGTAGAGTAGAAATACAAAAATAAGAAGTGTTTTGAAAGATTGAACAGAAGTGTTCAGTTGCTTAACAGAAAGTTGAGTTAGGGTAGTAAAAGAGCGATCTTTGTAGAGTAATAATCAGGTTATCAACAGTGATTATAAGAAGTGAGCAGAAGTGTTCAGTTACTTAACAGAAAGTTGAGTTAAGGTAGTAAAAGAGCGATCTTTGTAGAGTAGAAATGCAGAAATAAAAATTAGGAATATAGGAGTAGTACTTGCACAATAGGCGCCTACGTGCAATGTCTTTCCATCAGTATATTCTTTCCATTACAGATGAGAGCAATCTCATCACAGTATTTATAATCCAATAAAATTAGAGTAAAGTGAACTTGCTGTCAAAAAGCGAGCAAGGATAACTATGCCTTTATTGTTTATGTATAATCCAATTTAAATAATTGAAAATATGATAATTAAAGTATAACCAATCCAAAACCAGTGTGCTAATGAATGAAACAATAATAGCGACGGTAGTGGGCTTCGTTTCATCATTAGCGACATGGTGGGCGGCTAGACGTAAGAGTAAAGCTGAGGTACAAAGCTCAGAGCTCGATAATGTAGAGAAATCTCTAAAATACTATAGGGATATAGTAGATGACTTAGGAATTAAATTAAAAGAAGCTACCAACGAGCTTTATAAAACGTCTAATCTGCATCGCGAGGCTATCGATGAGCTAACTGCTACTAAGAAGGTAATCATCAACCTAGAACAGAAACTAGAGAAATTAGCTCTACAGAATAAAGAGTTGATCGATGAACTAAGGAAGTATAAACAGTTAAATGGCAAGAGAGAATGAGAACACAATTAGTTAGACAAGCTCAGAGTCAACTCCATGTACAGGAATGGCCTATCAAGAATAATAAAGGACCTGGAGTAAAAAAGTATCTGAACAGTGTAGGACTAGGTGAGGGGTATGCGTGGTGTATGGCTTTTGTGTACTGGTGTGTACAAGAGGTGTGTACTGATTATAAACTGTCAAATCCTTTAAAGAAAACTGGAGGAGTTTTAGCTCAATGGAATGCGAGTAAAGAGCTTCGTGTTATGAAGCCTGAGGTAGGAGATATCTTCATCATGGACTTTGGGAAAGGATTAGGTCATACAGGTATCGTGATAGCTGTGAATGGTGATGTCATTACAACTATAGAAGGGAATACGAATGACCAAGCAAGTAGAGAAGGGTACATCGTGGCTGAGAGGAAACGTCATATCCAAACGATCAATAAAGGATTTATCAGGGTGTTTAGTAACTCGTGACGTTATACAGTCTACCCAATCACAAAATCAAAAAAACTATATGAATATGAAAAAGCATGATCGATATATGCTCGTTTTTTTAGTGTTGTTGTTAGCACTTCTATTGATGAGCTGTGGTAGTCGCAAGACAGCGATTAATATGCAACCGACCACCACTGAGCAGGTAACCCAAACGGTAGAAGAAGTAAAGAGGGATACAGTACTGATAATCCCTGCTGATAAGAGTCAGTATGTGGCTGAATTAGCTGTACAAGGAAATAAAATAGTTGTGAAAGATGCGAATATAAAGCGCAGTAAAAACAAGGTGTTACAACCGCCAAAAGTACAGCTTCAAAATAATAAGCTAATCGTGGACTGTGAGTCAGAAGCTCAACGCTTATTCTTCGAATGGAAGGATAAGTTTATCAAAGAACAAAAGGTAGTGGAGACAAGGATACCCGTAGCTGTACCCCTGAATCTATCATGGTGGCAACAGACACAGATATGGCTAGGAAGAGGGTTTATGTTGTTGGTGTTCTTTGGTACAGCAGGCTTTATCATTAAGTCAAGAATATAAAATATTAACCAATCAATAAATAGCACATAGTTGAATAGAGCGTTATATGAGGCTATGTGTATAAATCAATTAATTAACCAATTTAAAAAGTAAAATTATGTCAACAAATGAACAACCAGTAAAAATTAAAGGAGATACATCAACTATTGTTGAATATGGAGGAGAGAACTTTAAAATATTAAAAAAAGAGTCTTTTAATGAATCAGATTATAAAACAAAAATAGTATCTACCTTTGGGATAGATGAACAGGTAGGTGAGTATGCAAAACATAGGCAGATTAGTGCCCCTGGAGTTATAAGTCATGAAGAGGAGTTGAAGGATGGAGATAATTCGATTAGTTTTAGCACTGCAATAACTTCAGATAGGGTAGTCGGTAATATTGTACAAGCTCTTAAGTTTGAAGAAAATGTAATAGAGACAGGGAGTGTGTCTTATGGCTTAATGGGAAGTAATTATACTTTTTTAAATATTATATCAACTGCCTCAGATGGTGTAGGAAGCTTAAATTTAGAAGTTTCTGCATTACAAGGAGCGAGACTTACATTAGATGATAAAAATGTAGTAAGATCTATTAATGGTGTTTTAGCAGATGAGTCTGGAGAGTTACCATTAGAACTGAATGTATTAACTAGTGCTGATGGTACGAAGTTTAAACTAATGGTTTCTAACGAAGGCTTCTTAGGAGTACAAAAGATTCAATAGAACTGATTTATCAATGCCCTAAGCGAACTTAGGGCATTGCCTTTAATATTCCATTCTCTAGGAGTAGTGATTTAGTAGCGATAGTATCTACTAGATCGGTATTATGGTCTGTGATGATGATGATTTTATGTCTAGCAGTGGTTCTAATAGCATCTGCTATAAACTCTTGTAGCAGGGGAGAAATACCTGCGAAGGGTTCGTCTAATAGACAGATAGGCTGAGGTAAGTTTAGAATGTAAAGCGTCTGGATGAGTTGTTGTTCACCTGTTGATAAGTCTCTAATCTTAGTATCTAGATATTGATGAAGGGATGTGCTTCGAATCATATCTTCTTTCACAACATCTTTTACTGTAAGATACTTAGGAAAGATATTAAATTGAGGTTTATAACTGAAGTACTGATTAAGTTTATGCCTATTGGAGATAATGGTCTTGTCTATTCGGATGTAAGCATGATTTGCTTGAAGTGTACCAAATAAGATTTTCATTAATGTACTTTTGCCAGTGCCATTGCGTCCACGAATATTGAGTATATCTCCTGTGGTAGCAGAGAAGTATATACCTCTTAGTATAGGGTTATTCTCAAGCGTGTAGCTAAGACTATCAATATGTAAGGTATGGTTATAGGCCATATAATAAATATTGAATGAGACATGTGATGACTAAACAGCCTAAAGCGGTTAGGAGTAAGGTTTTTATAATCGGCGTTTGATTGTTGCGGTGATAGAATAGTTCGTTCTTCTTGAAGGTCAGAAAGTGGATACTGTATAGACCTAATGTGATTATAGGGATAAAGAAAAACAGAACATTGCGCATCGCTATGCTTAGGATAATATTTAGGGCGAGTATAGATAGTATGTTTCTCCAAGGGATAACCATGTAGGAATGCATAAATGTATAGTAGTTAGATTAATAAAGTGTAATGTACCTCTTTTTATTTATTAGAAGGGAATTAAGATAATTTTAATTTAGGAAGAGGCTGATTTATTAGATTAGAAGAACAAGCGGGTTATGTTTATAAATAAAGATGATGTTTTCGTTAGAGTGTAAATTAATTGTAAAACTTCATTGTGTCCGTTGGCATTCGATAGTTTTAAGTATATTTGTCTCTAAACTAATAACATCAATATGAATTTCGGTACTATTATTAAAGAGGCACACTCAGGTGTAGCTTATTTAGCCTTGATTTTCTTAGCTATAGTAGCAGTGAATGCTTTTATGGGATTATCAGGGAACAAAGAGTTTAAAGACAAAGACAGAAAATTAGGATTGTTTGGATTGATATTCACTCATATTCAGTTATTATTAGGTCTTGTACTTTATTTTGTATCTCCAATGGTTCAAGGATTTGGAGTAGCAATGAAAGATTCTACATTAAGACTTTATGCTTTAGAGCACCCATTGATTAATATTATCGCGATAGTATTAATTACTATTGGATGGTCTAAACACAAGAAAGTGACAGATAGTAAATCTAAGTTTAAGAAATTTGCGATTTTCTATACATTAGGATTAGTGTTGATTTTATCAAGACTTCCATGGAAAGTATGGATGCCAAGTTTATTCGCTTAAGCTTATAAAAATATAGAGTAAAAAAGGATCTTCGAAAGAAGGTCCTTTTTTATTGGTATGCTTATTGCAAATATTCGTCTGTTCTATTTTATAAAATATGAAAACATATCAATATTTACTAGCCATATCTTTTGTAATTTTCTTATCGAGTTTCGGTGGGACTACAAGAATCGTAAAAGAAAATAATGTAAAAACATCATTGACAAAAGTAACTCCAGATTCTCTAGAGTTAGACAACGATTCTATCGTAATGGGAGAAGAAGAAACAGAAGATTTTATCGTAGTAGATGATGATACACAAGCATCTTATTATCACGATAAATTCACTGGAAGAAAGACTGCTAGTGGAGAGGTGTTTGACAACCAGAAATACACTGCAGCCCATAAAACACTACCGTTTGGGACAAAAGTGAAAGTGACTAACTTAAAGAATAAACGCTTTGTGATATTGACTATTACGGATCGTGGACCATTCGTTAAAGGTAGAAGTATAGATATCTCTAAAAAAGCGTTTGGTGAATTAACTGATAATGTTGGTCGCGGTGTTCTAGATGTAAAAATAGAAAAGTTTATAGGAGAAAATGAAGAGCAATTATAGTATAAAATATTATTTTATTGTAATCATATTAACCCTGTTTTTAGGAAGTTGTTCTTCTGTAAAAAATGGACAATACACTTCTAAAGGTAATTATAAATCGAATGTAACGGCCTCTTATTACCACAAAAAGTTTAATGGAAAGCGTACAGCAAGTGGGGAAAAATTCCACAACTCGGGGATGACAGCCGCACATAAAAGCTTGCCTTTTAATACGAAGGTAAAAGTTACGAACGTAAGTAATAAAAAATCTGTAAAAGTTCGTATTAATGATAGAGGGCCTTTTGTTAAAGGACGCGAAATAGATCTATCTAAAAAAGCCTTCATGAAACTAGCGGATCACAAAGGCGAGGGATTATTACAAGTAGATATTAAAATCATTAAATAATACTACCATTTCTTATAAGGATGATTGGCGATATAAGAGTTATAATATTTTAGATCTCCTGTCACTTCCTCTCCTAACCATATAGGTTTCTCGAATTGTTCATTTTCAGCAGTTAATTCTATTTCTGCAAGAATTAAACCTTCATTATCTCCGTGAAAGATATCCACTTCATAAGTGTGTTTACCAACTTGGATAAGATATCTTGTTTTAGATATTACAAAGTCTTCACATAAGGCTATCAGTTGATTTGCTTCATCATAGTTTATTTCTTTTTCCCATTCTAGACGAGAAGTACCTGCGTCATTACTCTTTCCTTTAATGGTGATATAGGCATTAGTGTCTTTTAATCTGATACGAACAGTTCTTTCTGGATGAGAGTTTAGATAACCTTGAGTTATTTTATTCGACTTAAAGGATTGCTCTATGAATTCTAGAGAGTTGACTAGAAATTTTCTTTCTATTTCGATCATGATTGTTAAGAATAAAATGTAATTTTATGCCAAAATAAACGTTTTTATTTTACTAACGATTTAAAAGTAGATTTTTTTTCAAATGAAATTACGACATATGTTGCGCTCACCTCATGGGGTAGAGGAATTGTTTAATAAATATGTTATTGACGGGAAGGTTTATGCTACAGAGGATTTACTTTTTATTGTTGATTTAGTGCATATTTTTAGACCTAAGAATAATAAAAAAATAAATAGAGTATCTATTGATGCGCTCTTAGCTTATCTAAAAACACATGAGATAGAAAGAGTTGCTTTAATGGAATACTTAAAAGACTTGTTATCTAATCGACACTTTAGTCGTATGGTATCAGACGCTGGTATACTACAAGATGCTGATTTCTTCGATGAGGTTAAAAAGAGATTATGGGCCAAGGTGTTGCCTTATCAGCCAGAGAAACAAACGTATGAATACGTTTTAAATCAGGTGTTCTATAAACATACTGATGCTGAATGGGTAGATATGATCCCTGAAGAACAGTTAATAGAATTGTTTACCTTATTAAACTTCAATACTATCTTCACTGAAGAGAAAGATGGTGGTGTCCTTAATGAACTGTTGACATCTATAGATATCATTACTCAACGTATGAGTGGTAGAGCGATGGAGAGCTCGATTATCAATATGGTACCAGAGTATTCTCATTTAGAAAGCCCTTTTAGAGCTTTGGAACAAGAGTTTTCTATCGTATTACAGAGTTTCCATAAAGGAGAAATGAAGTTCTTATTGGAGCATGATATTAACTATAAGCAAATCGTAGTATTGCATAAGCAATGTCAGGAATTTGTAAATCAAGCCTTCAAGAACAGTTCGAAGTATGGTATCTCTATGAAAGTAAACCAAAGTTTACTTAGACTGAGACAACAGCTGGCTAGGGTGTATATTCTTATCTCTATCTTGGTAGTAAAAGAAGGTACAATATTAGAAAGACAACAAAATTCCATAACACTAGCTCGTAAGCTGATAGAATATAACTGTTATAAGTATAATGTGACAGGACTAGTCAAAGAGAGTACACAGCTGATCTCTTATGAGATTACACAACATACTGCTAAAACTGGAGAACATTATATCACGAATACAGGTAAAGAATATTGGCATATGTTCCGTGGTTCTATGGGAGCGGGTATTGTGGTTGGTTTTATGTGTATTTTAAAAGTTTTTGCGCATGAAGCAGATGTAAGTAATTTCGGAGAAGCAATGTTGTATAGTTTAAACTATGCGTTAGGTTTCTGTTTGATTTATTTATTAGGTTTTACTTTAGCTACCAAACAGCCTGCGATGACTGCAGCTACGATTATTACTGCTATTGAGAATGGAAGAAAACAACATATAGATAGTGTAGATAAGCATATTGGTTTTGCTAAGCTATTCGCGAGATTGTTTAGATCACAGTTTATTGCTTTCATTGGTAACGTGATTCTAGCTTTCCCAGTGGCACTTTTGTTGATCTGGGGAATAGACCAGTTGTTTGGTGTAAATATCACTTCTCATGGCTGGGACAAAATGTTAATAGATGCAGACCCTATTGAGTCACGTGCTTTATTTCATGCTGGAATAGCAGGAGTGTTCCTATTTATGTCAGGGATTATCTCTGGTAATGTATCGAATAGAAATAAGCACAATAAAGTGTTTTATAGAATTCAAGAGCACCCATGGCTAAAAAGAAATATCGGTGTAGCTAGTACAACGAAATTGGCAAACTGGGTAGATACAAAATGGCCTGGTATTATCTCGAATGTTTGGTTTGGTATTTTTATGGGTACTTGTGGTACGATAGGAGCGTTTATAGGTTTAGGTATTGATATACGCCATATAACATTCGTAAGTGGTAATATTGCTTTAGGATGGTATGGATCAGGCTTTAATGCTCCTGTAAATATGCTTATATGGGCTTTTGTAGGAATGTGGTTGATCGGATTAATGAACTTCTTAGTGAGTTTCTCTTTATCTCTATTCTTAGCATTCAGATCTCGTAACATACCTCTTAAGGAAACTAAGGACTTGATCAAAGCAACTTGGAGACATTTTAAGAGTTTTCCGATGGAGTTCTTTTTACCTACATCAAGTGTAATCGTAGATAAACCTGCACAGCAGACAGGGGATAAGAAGGAAACTAAGTAATTTATTTGTATATAAAATAAGAGGGGGCTATTACACGTGTAGTAGCCCCCTCTTTGATTAATTGATGTCGTTAGAATCAGTTCCTGTTTTAGATTGACTTTGATGACTTCGAGTATTCTTTAGACTAGTTTTCAACATTTCTGATTGTTCTGCGAATTCTAATCGAGAGACATTGATGTAATCTTCTAAATTATGTATGTTTTTGGCTAGCTTTCTAAGTGATGCTCTATCGCTTTTGATAAAGAGCTCACTCTGCATATTTGCTTCTTCGTGGCTAAAGCCTAGTTTTTCTAACATAACTCCTCCTACATAGACAGCAGAGAAGAAAGTCTCTCTATATACTTCTGTAAGACCGTCCTGTAAGTATTCATAAGCATTCTTACGGTTCTTCGCTCTTACAATAACTTCTACATTAGGGAAGTTCTTACGAAGTACAGCTACTAGTTGTTGATTTAGTTCAGGAGGGTCCATTGCTGCAATAACGTAATCGGCTTGATCCACACCAATAGACTTTAATATATTAATAGAAGTAGCATCTCCATAATAAACATTAAAGCCTAATTTACGCAAATGGTCTACACGTTCTGCGTCATTATCAAGAACTAGTGTAGGTACATCATTGGCTTGCAATAGTCGCCCAATAGTATTACCAAAGTCTCCGAACCCTGCAATTACAATTTTCTTTTCAGCAGTAATATGTGATAGATCGTCATATTCTTGTTTGTCTGTAGTAGAAGGGCTTAATCCTAAGTAAGGAGCAATCCATTTCTCATTAAGAAGTAATAAGATAGGGGTTACTACCATAGACAGTGCTGTCGTAGCTAGTAAGTAATCATACCACTGTTGGTTGATTAGATTAATCGTTTTACCTAATGCTAAGATAACGAAAGCGAACTCCCCAACTTGTGATAGTAAGATAGCAAATAAGAAGTTCTGATCTTTTGGGAACTTCTTCCACTTTCCAATAGCTAGTAAAACAATAGTTTTAATTGCCATAGTACCTACTAGTAAGCTAGCGATAATTAGTGGTTCATTGATAATAATCTGGAAGTTGATAGTAGAACCTACTGCAATAAAGAAAATTCCTAAGAGGAGTGCTTTAAAGGGTTCTATATCACTTTCTAGCTGATGCTTATATGGATTATTCGCTAATACTACCCCTGCGATAAAGGCTCCTAGAGCTGGTGATAAACCTACCATCTGCATTAATAGTGATACTCCAATCACTAGTAATAAAGCTGAAGCAGTATAAATTTCTCTAATCTGTAAACGACCTACTGATTTAAATAGAGGGTTTACAATATAATTACCTACTAAGAAGATAATAGATATAGCTCCAAGAATAGCTAGTGTTTTCATAAAAACAGGGGCTCCATCTAACCAGCTATTTGCCTCTGTAGAAATAGGTGTTTTAGTCGAAACGGCTAATAGTGGGATAATAGCCATCATCGGGATAACCATAATATCTTGGAAGAGAAGTACGGCAAAACTTGATTTACCTGCATTGGATTGGTTTAATCCCCGTTCAGATATAGTCTGTAAGATAATCGCCGTAGATGACATGGTGATTACAAACCCCATAGTCAAAGAGGTTCCGATACTTAAACCAACACCCCAATGGGCAATGGCTGCCACGATAGCCGTAGTTCCTACTGCCTGGGCGGTACCAAGTCCAATAATCTCATTCTTAATTTTCCAAAACTCTTTGGGGTCTAGTTCTAACCCCACAAGGAACAGCATCATCACAACACCGAATTCGGTAGCATGCATGATGTCAGCACTGTCATTTCCAACAAACTTTAGTACAAAAGGGCCAATAAGTACACCTGCAAAAAGGTATCCTAATACAGATCCCATTCCTAATTTCTTAGAAATTAGAACGCATACAACAGCTGCAAATAGAAAGACAAATGCTTGTGCCAAAAAATCATTCATTACGTATAGCTATTTTTTTAGTTAATCAATAATGATGTAATTATCATTATATGTTTTCATAGTTCTTACAAAATTAAAAAAAGAGAATAGGATTATTAAGAATATATTTAAAAAAAAGAAGATTATTTTTGTACAAGATGTTTTTTAGGTCTGAATAGATAATTAGTTGATTAGATGAATCGTAAGATTATACATGTCGATATGGATGCTTTCTACGCTTCTGTAGAGCAATTAGACTTTCCTGAACTAAGGGGGAAGGCGCTAGCTGTGGGAGGTAGTGAAGAGAGAGGTGTTATCGCGGCAGCTAGTTATGAAGCTAGGAAGTATGGAGTACGTAGTGCAATGAGTGCGATGATGGCAAAGAAGAATTGTCCTCACCTTATTTTTGTTAAACCTCGATTTGAAAGATATAAAGAGGTGTCTCGTATTATTCGATCTGTTTTTTATGAATATACTGACCTAGTAGAACCATTAGCATTAGATGAAGCATTCTTAGATGTAACAGAGAATAAGATAGGATGTCCCAGTGCTACGTTGATAGCCCATGAGATTAGGATGAAGATATTAGAGCGAACAGGCTTAACAGCTTCAGCTGGTATTTCGATTAATAAGTTTTTGGCAAAAATAGCAAGTGATTACAATAAGCCTAATGGACAGAAAACGATAGAACCTGATGAGGTGATTAATTTCTTAGAAGAACTAGAAATAAAGAAGTTCTTTGGGATTGGAAAAAAGACTGCGGATAGAATGTATCATTTGGGAATATTCACAGGTAAAGATTTAAAAGCAAAATCAGTAGAGTTTTTAACAGAGCATTTCGGAAAGGCAGGACAAATATATTATGATATTGTAAGAGGTCTTAGCAATTCTCCTGTAAGACCTAATCGAACTATAAAATCAGTAGGTACAGAACGGACGTTCGATGAGAATCTTTCTTCAGAGGTCTTTATTGAGACAAAGCTTGACATGTTAGTAGAAGAACTAAGTTTGCGTTTAAAGAAACAAAGCTTAGGAGGAAAGACTATTACATTGAAGATTAAGTACTCTGATTTTGTACAACAAACACGTAGTACTACTGTTCCTTATTTTGTATCAGATAAAGAGATTATTCTTGATTTAGCAAAGGTGTTATTATATCAAGAAAAACTAAAGGATTCTGTCCGATTAATAGGTGTGTCGCTTTCTAATCTTAATACAGATGAAAAGAAGAAGCCTATAGCAGTGCAATTAAGTTTTGATTTTTAATTTTGTATAAATCTGAGAGGTACTTTAGTATTTTGAAGATTGTAATTTTAATGTGTTTAAAGAATGATAAAACCAGCATATTTAAAGAAAGGAGATAAAGTAGCTATTGTGTGTACTGCTAGAAAGTTTAGTCACGAAGAAGCGAAGCAAGCAATCGCTCTGTTAGAATCATGGGGACTCGAAGTAGTATTAGGAGATACTATTGGTTTAGATAATTATCAACTAGGAGGAACAGATCAACAAAGAGCGAGTGATTTTACAAAACAACTAAAAGATCCTAGTATAAAAGCGATATGGTGTGCTAGAGGTGGATACGGTACAGTGCGTATTATTGATGATATTGACTTTAGTGGTTTTGTTGACAATCCGAAATGGGTAATAGGCTTTAGTGATGTTACAGTATTACATAGCCATATTCATAATCTAGGAGTAGAGACTATACATGGACTTATGGCTTTTAGTGTAGAGAAGTCTTTAGTAGAGTCAAGAGATTCGTTATATAAAAGCTTATTTGGTGAAGGGCTTGCTTACGAAATAGAAAGTGATAATAGCAATAGACTTGGTACTGCAAAGGGGCAGTTAGTTGGAGGCAACTTATCTATATTATATAGTCTTTTAGGCTCTAAGTCTTCAGTTGATACAAAAGGGAAAGTACTTTTCATAGAAGACTTAGATGAATATTTATATCATATTGACCGTATGATGCATAATCTAAAGCGAAATGGCATGTTAGAAGGTTTGGTTGGTTTAGTTGTTGGAGGCATGACAGATATGCATGATAACGCAATACCTTTTGGTTATGATGCAAAGCAAATTATACTGTCTATAACAGCAGAGTATGATTATCCTATTGTTTTTAATTTTCCTGCAGGGCATGGGGTTAGTAATTTAGCATTGAATCTAGGTAGTCAAGTTCACTTAAAAGTCGATTCAGATAAAGTACAATTAAAGTTTATATAAAATGGCTAAACATCATGAGGTAGGTAAAGAAGGAGAGAATGCTGCTGTCGATTTTTTGATTAAACGAGGATATGAGATTCTTGCTAGAAATTATTTTGCTGAGAAAACAGAATTAGATATTGTTGCTTTAAAAGATAATATCCTTGTTTTTGTTGAAGTCAAGACAAGAAGCTCTCTTGATTTTGGTACCCCTCAAGGTTTTGTAAATAATCGGAAGATAAAATTACTGATTAAAGCTGCTAATCTGTTTATTACCGAATTTGAAAGAGAAGAAGAAGTTCGTTTTGATATTATTGGTATTTATAAGAAAGGAGAAACTTTTGATATCGAACATATAGAGGATGCTTTTTATTTCTTCTAAATAGAGGATGATTATAATTCTCTAAAAAATGCCTGATTCTAGAAGGCTGAAATGTAGATTTTGTAAGGAGTATACTCTTTTGGTATATAGTTATTTAAAAAAAGTCTTAATAAGGTTTGTTTCTTATTTAGAATCAATTTATTTTTGCACTCATTAAATGAGTCTAAATAATATATCATAGTATGAAATTATTCAATACTTTGGTACTTACTATTTTTGGGGTAGTAGTAGGTATCGCTCAAAACTCTACGGTAAAAGGACGTATAGTTGATGAATCTAACAAACCTATTCCTTTTGCAACAGTTGAAATCGTTGAATTAAATGTTGCTACTCAAACGGATAATAACGGAGAGTTTGTTTTCAATAATCTTAAAAAAGGAAAACAAACGCTAAGAGCTAGTTTTATTGGGTTTGGCAATGTATCTAAAACATTAAATGTTGATAAAGATGCTGAGGTAACAAACTTTGTATTAAAACAAGTTGATAATTCTCTTTCTAATATTACTGTTTATGGGAAGAGTAATAAAAATGTAAAGAAACTTCAAAACTTGACAAGACTACCTTTAGGTATACAAGATCAAGTGCAAAATATTTCTATTGTTTCTGACGCTATTATTGAAGAACAAGGAGCTTTGACTGTGACAGAAGCGGCACGTAACGTAGCTGGTGTTACTCAGTTTTCTAGCTATGGAGGTGTGAAAGAAAGTATGTCTATTCGTGGATTTAGAGGAACACCAATATTAAAGAATGGGGTTGCTTTAGATTCTGATTTTAGAACAGCTGCAGGAATTGTGGATATGCAGGGAATAGAAAGTGTACAAGTTATCAAAGGATCTGCAGCTATCAACCAAGGTATTGGTAATGGATTAGGTGCAGCTGGAGGGGTAATAAATGTAGTTACTAAAACTCCTAACTTTAAAAATAAAAGAGAAATAGGTTTTAGAGCTGGTAGTTACGGGCAGGTACGTCCTACAGTTGATTTCGAACAGGTACTAGATAAGAAAGAAACTGTATCATTCCGTTTTAATGGTGCTTATGAAAGAAATGATGGCTTTAGAGCATATACTGGAAATGATAAATATTATTTAAATCCATCGATTACTTATAAACCAGATGAAAAAACAACAGTAACTGCTGAGTTAGATTATTTGGAATCTAATGCAGTACCAGATTTAGGTACTACTAACTTAGGACCTGATAATGTGAATAAGCTTTATGATATGCCACATAATAAGTTCTTAGGTTATAAGGATAATTACCTAAAAACAAATATTCTTTCTTATGCTTTAAGAGTTGAAAGAGAGTTAACGGATAAGTTAAGCTTAAGAGTTTCTGCAGTGACTGCTGTAAATAGAAATGATCAAGAGAATATTGGTGTTAGTAAAAATAAAAAACTTGGATATGATTATTTAAATAGATCAATGTCTAAGTCTAATACAAAAGACGAAAATAGTGTTGTTCAAATTGACTTAGTAGGTAAAGACTTTAATACAGGAGGATTAAAACACACTTTCCAAGTAGGTTTTGATTTTAGACAAACTACAGTTACTTCAAATAGTTATGATACTTATTTTAATAATAAGAAACTAGGTAGAGGAGATTTCATTGACACAATTTACGTTTTAGGAGATTGGTCTAATGATCGTCCTGATGGAGTGACTTTTGGTCATAAAGAAGAGACTGTTATAACTACACCTACCATTGGTTTTATGGCACAAGATTATATCCAAGTAGGAGAATATGTGCGTGCTTTATTAGGAGTGCGCTATAGTAGACTAAATGGAAATAATACTGAGAATGCTACTGTAGATAGATGGAATCCAATCTTTGGATTGATTGTTTCGCCAACTAAAAATATTAATGTATTTGGATCTTATACAACGACTACAAGTTTAAGACAATCTAACAATCAATTAGCTAGTGGTGGTGTTGGTGGTCCACAAGATACTAAACAGTTTGAAACAGGAGTTAAAACAAGTTGGTTTAATGAACAATTATTGTTCAACGTAACATACTTTAATGCTAAAAACAGCAATTTATTAGCTCAAGTTTATGATGCTAGTGGTAATGCTGTTACTGGTATTTACGAAAAAGCAGGTAATTTAAATCGTCAAGGAGTTGAAATTGATTTGACAGGTAAGATTACAAATAACTTACAAGTAATGATGGGGTATGCTTATCTAGATGCACAGTATAAAGATAGCCCTGTTTATTATGAGGGTTCAGCACCGATGAACGCACCAAAACATACAGCTAATGGATGGGTGAATTACCAATTTGATGGATCGTGGAAAGGATTAACAGTTGGAGCAGGAGCTTATTTTGTAGGAAAGAGACCAGTTAATGAGTACAGTTTAACACCTAACGCGGCTCATGGAACGATGGCAGGAGTAGAACCGTTTGATATGCCTGATTATACTACAATCAATGCACAAGTTTCTTACTCATTTAAAAATGCTACTTTAAGAGTATTCGCAAATAATATTTTTGATAATAGAGGTTATACTTCATATTATAGAGGAGGATACATCAATGAGATTGCACCTAGAAATTTTGCAGCTCAGTTAACTTATAGATTCTAATTAAAACAATTGAATTAGTAAATAAAAACACGACTTTACTCGCAGAGTAGAGTCGTGTTTTGTGATTATAGACCTTTTTATGAAGACAAAAAAGAAGAATGCCTTTCGAAAATTAATGAACGATTTACATTTATGGTTAGGTATAGCCAGTTCATTAATATTATTTGTTGTCTGTCTAACAGGAACAATCTATACTTTTAAAAGTGAGATTCAGCAAATGCTAGCACCAGATATGTATAAGCTGACAGTTGTTAAGGATGAGGTTTTACCTATTGATACCATGAAGGCTTTTGTTGAATCTACTTACCAAGGAAAAGTACAACGTGTAAGTATAAAAAATAAGAAGAACGCTCCTTATGTTTTTTCTGTAGGATTTAAAGACAAGGATAAGAAGAACGAAACCGCTTATCTCAACCCTTATACTAATGAAATAGTAGGAGTTGGTAGAGGTCCAGCAGATGAGTTTTTTATGACTGTATTTAAGTTACATAGATGGCTATTATTAGATATGAAAATAGGAAGACCTATTGTAGGAATAGCGACTGTTATTTTTGTTTTTCTTTCTATATCAGGTCTGATACTATGGTTCCCTAAAAAGATAAAAGGTTGGAAGAGTATAAAGCCAGGTTTTAAAATTAAGTTTAATGCAAATTGGAAACGTATTAATCACGACTTACACAATACATTAGGTTTTTATACTCTTATTATTGTTTTGATTATGTCTTTGACAGGATTGTGTTGGTCTTTTGAATGGTATAAGGATGGTTTAAGTTCTGTTTTAGGAGCAAAGGTATTCGGTGGACGTAATGAGGTCAAACCAGAATCTACTTTGACAGAAGGAGCTAAGACTTTAGATTTATCTGACGTTATACAACGAGCTAATCAAACTATCTCATACGAATATAGAACGATGACTGTATCCTTTCCAAAAGGAGATAAAGGATCTTTTGAAGTCAGTAAAAATGAAGCAGCACGTTTTAACGAAACTGTGACTGACAGAGTGTTTATAGATCAATATTCTGGTGATATTATTAGACAAGATATGTTTAGTGATAAGAGTGTAGGAGAGAAGGTAGCTAGTTCTATTCGCGCTTTACACTTTGGAGATATCTATGGAATGTTTTCTAAAGTTATTTACTTCATTGTCTGTTTGATAGCTACAAGTTTGCCGATAACAGGTATTTTTATCTGGATAAATAAGATGAAGAAGGGGACTTCTAATAAAGTATAACATTTCTTTATAATTCAGATGTTTTTATGTTTAATAAAAAATGTAACTTTGCTTAATAACCTAATTTTAGATTTATATTATGTATCCAGAAGAAATAGTAAAACCGATGCGTCAAGAATTAGTTGATGCAGGATTTGAATCATTACATACAGGAGCTGATGTAGAAGCAGCTTTACAAAAAGAAGGAACTACACTAGTAGTTGTAAACTCAGTGTGTGGATGTGCTGCACGTAATGCTCGTCCAGCAGCAGTAATGAGTTTAGGAGGAGAGAAAAAACCTACTAATGTAATCACTGTATTCGCAGGAGTAGATAAAGAGGCAGTAGATGTTGCTCGTCAGCACATGTTCCCATTCCCTCCGTCATCTCCTTCTATGGCTTTGTTTAAAAATGGTGAATTAGTTCACATGTTAGAAAGACATCACATTGAAGGAAATACTGCTGATGCTATAGCAGAGAACTTAATGGATGCTTATAAAGAATTTTGTTAAGAAAGAAGACCACTAAACGGTGGTCTTTTTTTATTCTATCTTCGTTATTAGTACGTTAATCGATTCTAGTTAATTTGTTTATAAATATTTTTTAAGCAGATACTTTTTATGTAATTTCACAAACATAGTGACTTAGATAAGCGTTAATTTGCGAAGTATGTTTATTGTTGTATATATGTTTAAGTGTATATTTGCGATAAACTAATCGATTAATGCAAAAAATAATATCCTACCCTATATCCATACTATTTGTGATTATTATGCTAATAGTATTATGTGTATTTCACGCCTTACAGTGGATTGCATTTAACTTGTTTGGATATAAAGCTCATAACATTACTGTTAATGGACTTGTATGGTGGCTAATGGCCTGTACAGGAATCCTTGGTACGAGTTATAAGTTCCGTCAAGAAGAGGAGCTTCCTACAGATCGTCCGATCATATTTGTATCTAATCACCAGAGTATGTTTGATATTCCGATGATTATTTGGTTTTTTAGAAAGAATCACCCAAAGTTTGTCAGCAAAAAAGAACTAGGAAAAGGTTTCCCTAGTGTGTCCTATAATCTTAACCATGGGGGTTCTGTATTAATAGATCGTAAGGATGCTAAGCAGGCGCTAAGTGCTATTAAAGGATTAGGACAGTATATTACTAAGTATAACCGATCTGCAGTAATCTTCCCAGAAGGGACACGTAGTAGAGACGGTAAGTTGAAGAGGTTTTCTGAGAATGGAGTTAAAATGCTTTGTAAGTTTGCTCCTGATGCATTAGTTGTGCCTTTGACCATTAATAATTCTTGGAAGATATTCCGTTTCGGAAACTTCCCTTATGGGTTAGGAGCGAAAATAAGCTTATATGCTCATCAACCTTTTGCTGTGAAAGAGTATTCTTTCGAGGAAATTATGAAGAGATGTGAAGAACAAATCAAATCAAAACTAGAATAAGTTTCTAAATATAAACTAGTCTTTTACTACTATCAAGCAAACTAAACCAAGGAGTAGTATAAAGACATAAACATAATAATATGTCTATAAAGAATGTTCGCCTAGAAGTAATGCAATTCTTAGAAAAGAATATTGATAGCTTCGTAGAAAGTTATCTGATCCCCGTAGAGAAAATATGGCAACCATCAGACTTATTACCAGACTCAGAAGGTGAAAACTTTTTGGAAGAGGTAAAAGAATTAAGAGAATACGCTAAAGAATTACCTTATGATTTTTGGGTTGTTTTAGTAGGTGATACAATCACTGAAGAGGCATTGCCAACGTATGAATCTTGGTTGATGGATGTAGAAGGAGTGAACCAAAAAGATGGTGAAGGTGGTAATGGATGGGCTAAATGGTTACGTCACTGGACTGGTGAAGAGAACCGTCACGGAGATCTTCTTAATAAGTATCTATATTTATCTGGTAGAGTAGATATGAAAGAGATAGAGATTACTACTCATCACTTGATTAATGATGGTTTTGATCCAGGTACTGATAGAGACCCTTATAAGAACTTTGTATTTACGAGTTTCCAAGAGTTAGCGACTTATATTTCTCATAATCGTGTAGCTAAATTAGCGAAGCAGTATGGAGACCATAAGTTGTCTAAGATCTGTAGATTGATTGCAGGAGATGAGATGAGACATCACCATGCATATAGTGAGTTTGTTGACCGTATCTTTAAAGTAGATCCTAGCGAAATGTTATTAGCATTTGTGGATATGATGAAGAGAAAGATTACGATGCCAGCTAACTTAATTCGTGAATCAGGAGGTAAGATGGGGGATGCTTTTGAGCTGTTCTCTGATTCTGCACAGCGAATAGGTGTCTATACAGCGCATGATTATATCGATATTATGCAGAAGCTTATAGATCGTTGGCAAGTAGCAGAGTTGAATAATCTTACAGATGATGCAGAGAAAGCAAGAGATTATCTAATGAAGTTGCCAGCGCGTATGGCTAGAGTAGCTGACCGTATGACTATCGGTAAAGAAGAACACATATTTAAATGGGTTAAACCAGCCCTTATTAAATAATAAATACACAACACAATAAATATGGACAAGCGTATAGATCAAGTCATCCTTTATGTAAAGAAAGAGTTACAGCAAGCTGAGAGCGGTCACGACTGGTTCCACATTGAACGAGTTTATAAGAATGCTTTAAACATCGTACAAGGAGAGGGAGAAGTGAATCTAGACATAGTGAAACTAATAGCCTTACTACACGATATAGCAGATAGTAAATTTCACAATGGAGATGAAACAGTAGGTCCAACTAAAGCCAGAGTATTACTAGAAAACTTAGGGTATGATGAGGATACTATTGACCATGTTGTAAAAGGAATTGAAAATATATCTTTTAAAGGAGGTAACTTTAATCAAGCTTTTCGTTCTAAAGAATTAGACATTGTACAAGATGCAGATCGATTAGATGCTATCGGTGCTATTGGTATCGCTAGAACATTTAATTACGGAGGGTATAAGAATAATTTGATTCACGACCCGAGTATTGATCCTAAGATTGGAATGTCTAAAGAAGAGTATAAGAAGAACGTAGGAACTACGATTAATCACTTCTATGAGAAACTACTTCGTTTAAAGGATTTAATGAATACCGAAACAGGAAAACAATTAGCAGAAGGAAGACATCGCTTTATGGAGTCTTTTCTTAGCCAGTTCTACGATGAGTGGGAAGGTAATGCTTAATACGTTTTATAAAAATAAGAAGAAGCCATTCGTATGAATGGCTTTTTTTATGCCCTCTAAAGCGGTTATTTCTGATAGAAATCAAATAATAAAGCATTTTTCGAAACAATAGGTATTGTAAATTTATTTTTTTGTTAACTTTAGTTAAAATTATTAAACACGACTGTATATGCGTTTAGACTATGAGCATGAAAATCGACCACTAAAATCAAAGAGAAATTACCTTATTATTCTTTTTAATATTATTACCTTATTACTTCTTATCAACTATTTACCTTATGAACCACAAGTGAATAAAGGACTAGCTCTTTTAGTCTTTGTAGCTGTGTTATGGTTGACAGAAGCAATACATGTGACCACTACAGCCGTATTTGTACCTGTGCTTGCCATAGGACTTGGATTGACGGATACTAAGCCCGCTTTAGCCTCTTTTGCAGACCCTACTATATTTCTATTTTTAGGAGGTTTTGTATTAGCAGGAGCGCTGCATGTACAGAAACTAGATATGATCATAGCCAATAAGATTATGTACCTCGCTAAAGGAAGGTTGTCTTATGCTGTATTTTATCTCTTTTTAGCTACAGCTGTATTATCAATGTGGATTAGTAATACTGCTACAGTAGCGATGATGTTACCTTTAGTGATAGGAGTATTAGGTCAGTTAGATAAAGAGAAGTATAGAAGTACCTATGTGTTTGTACTCTTAGGTATTGCATATAGTGCTAGTATCGGAGGGATGGGAACAGTAGTAGGTAGTCCACCTAATGCCATCGTTGCTTCTCAGTTAAATGTTTCTTTTGCAGAGTGGATGAAGATGGGGATTCCTATGGTCTTGATATTATTACCATTGATGATAGGGGTGATTTACTTTGTGTTCAAGCCTAAGCTAGACTTTGAGTTTAAAGCTAATACAAAGAAAATCCCAATGACTTCTGATAGATGGTTGACATTAGCTATATTTATTACTACAGCGCTATGCTGGATCTTTAGTGACCAGTTAAATCCACTAGTAGCTTCCCTAGTAGGCTTTGAAAGTAAGTTTAGTAATTTTGATACCTTTATTGCCTTAGGAGCTTTTATGTTGATCTGTGTGAGTCAGGTCTCTAGATGGAAAGAGTTACAGCACAATGTGGATTGGGGAGTTCTTCTTTTATTTGGAGGAGGTTTGACTTTGAGTATGGTACTTAGAGATTCTGGCGCAAGTGAAGTTTTAGCAGACTTATTAGTATCAGTGATTAAGGATAGTAGTTATTTCACTATTGGGCTAGTAGTATCGTTCTTTATTGTATTCTTGACAGAGTTTACTTCTAATACAGCTAGTGCCGCTTTGTTAGTTCCTTTGTTTATAACGATATCAGACCAGTTAGGCTTACCGCCATTAGGATTGTCTATGATTATAGGTCTAGGAGCTTCGTGTGCCTTTATGTTGCCTGTTGCTACTCCACCTAATGCCATTGTATTTGGTACAGGTGATATTCGTCAGAAGGATATGATGAAAGCAGGTTTTGTATTGAATATTATCTGTGCGGTATTAATTGCTATTATCGCGTATTTCTTTTGGTTACAATAACTAAATACAAGTTATACTTTATAAAGTAAATGGGCTGTTATCTTTTGATAACAGCCCATTTATTATTTAGTCTCTCGTGATGAGATGTGCTTTATTTTATATTTTAGTATGGTTTTTCGTCTCTTCCTTCGTAGAAGTTGATAAAGGCTCTATTTACCACTCTATTACCTCCTTTAGTAGGATAATCACCAGTGAAGTACCAGTCTCCTAAATTCTTAGGGCAAGCGATATGTAAGTTCTCTACAGACTGGAATACAATCTTAACCTCAGACTTTATATTCACATCTTTTACCATTACAGCGATCTTATTAGAAATCTCTTCATCTGTAAATGGCGCATAGATATCTTTTACATAGTTAATGACTTCATTGTCTTGTAAGTGCTCTTGTGCTTTAGACTTTTTATATACTTCATCCACGATATGATATAAGTTGCGGTCTTTTAGTAACTCTATAGCCGCTTGGAAAGCGATTAATCCCTCTAACTTAGCCATATCGATACCATAGCAGTCAGGGTATCTCACCTGTGGAGCAGCAGATACCACCACGATACGCTTAGGATTAAGTCTATCCAGCATACGGATAATACTCTTCTTAAGTGTAGTACCACGTACGATACTATCATCGATGATCACTAAGTTATCAGTAGGTTTGATCACACCATAAGTCACATCGTATACGTGAGCTACTAAGTCGTCACGACTACTGTCATCTGTGATGAATGTTCTCAGTTTAGCATCTTTTACCGCGATCTTCTCTGTTCTTAGTTTTACAGATAAGATCTCTTGTAACTTCGCTTCAGATAAGTTTTCTTTATTCTTTAGAATATCACTTATTTTACGTTGATTAAGGAAGTCTTGTGCTCCTTCTACCATTCCGAAGAATGACGTCTCAGAAGTATTCGGGATATAAGAGAACACAGAGTTATCCGTATCATCTCCGATCGCTTTTAATACCTCAGGGAAGATTAGCTTACCTAAGTCTTTTCGCTCTTGGTATATATCTGCATCATTTCCTCTAGAGAAATACACTCTCTCAAAAGAACACGCTTTAAGAGGAAGAGGCTCTAAGATTTGTTCAAATTTTACAGAAGCATCTTTGCGGATAATGATAGCCTTACCAGGATCTAATTCTTTAATCTCTTCAAAAGGTACATTGAATGCAGTCTGTATCACAGGTCTTTCACTAGCTACTACCACAATCTCATCATTCTCGAAGTAGAATGCAGGGCGTATACCGGCAGGGTCACGTAATACGAATGTATCACCATGTCCGATCATACCAGCCATCGCAAAACCTCCATCCCAGTTCTTAGAAGCACGACGTAAGATACGCGCTACATCTAGACGTTCTCCGATTAGTGGAGACGCTTTCTTTTTAGTATATCCTTCTTGTTTTATCTTATAGTATAAGTCATTTACTTCATCATCTAAGAAGTGTCCTATCTTCTCCATTACTGTAATGGTATCAGACATTTCTTTAGGATGCTGACCTAGTTCTACTAAGTCTTGGAATAAATCACGTACGTTAGTCAGGTTGAAGTTACCCGCTACGATTAGGTTTCTGTGCATCCAGTTATTCTGGCGCAAGAATGGGTGAACACTCTCGATATTGTTCTTTCCGAATGTTCCATATCTTACGTGACCTAAGAAAACCTCTCCTAGATAAGGAATATGTTTTTTCTGAAGATCTACGTTGTTTTGGTATTCAGGGTGTGCTTCCATCTCTTCATTGATACGCTCATTGATCTGCATGAAGATATCCTGAATAGGTTGTGCTTTGTTTGAACGAACACGACTAATGTATCGCTCCCCAGGTTCCATATCAAGTTTAATACTTGCTAGTCCAGCTCCATCTTGTCCTCGGTTGTGCTGTTTTTCTAGTAATAGATACATCTTTTGTATCGGGTAGAAAGCACTTCCATACTTCTCTTTGTAGTAGGATAACGGTTTTTTTAGTCTTAGAACCGCTATACCGCATTCGTGTTTTAAAGCGTCGCTCATGTTAGTTGTGTGTTGTTGTTGAATAAAAAAAGCCCCATAACGAGGCTTATAATTTTACATTATTGTTTTAATTCGATATCGAATTGAGTTAACATTTTAAATTGTTGTAGTCTTCCCACCACTTCTTTGTCGTTTAATTTTTCCATCCTTGATGTTCCAAATTCTTCTACACAGAATGATGCAAGATTAGAGCCATATATAATAGCGTTCTTCATATTTCTGAACGAAACATTGCTGCTCTGTGTCAAATAACCTGTAAAACCACCTGCAAAAGTATCTCCAGCTCCTGTCGGATCGAACACTTCTTTTAACGGTAATGCAGGTGCGAAAAATACGTCTTTATCTTCAAATAATAAAGCACCATGCTCACCTTTTTTAATAACAACGTATTTTGGTCCCATAGTATGAATAACTTCAGCAGCCTTCACTAGAGAATACTCTCCAGATAGCTGACGTGCTTCTTCATCATTGATAGTGATAACATCGATTCTTTTTAGCACTTCCTTTAATTCATCTAGCGCACAATTCATCCAAAAATTCATGGTGTCTAGAACGATAAGTTTAGGCTTAGCGGTTAATTGATCTAATACTTTGATCTGAATGTTTGGGTGTAGATTACCTAGCATTACTACATCAGATTCTTTAAAATCTTCTGGTACGATAGGATTAAAATCAGCCAATACATTAAGTTGTGTATCTAAAGTATCTCTAGAGTTTAGATCATTATGGTATCTACCACTCCAGAAGAAGGTTTTTCCTTCTTTTACTACTTCTATTCCAGTAGTATCGATGTTTCTACTATTTAAAAGATCCAAGTGCTCTTGTGGGAAATCATTTCCAACCACAGACACTATAGCAGATTTAATATTAAAGTGTGAGGCAGACAATCCGATGTATGTCGCTGCACCACCTAATATCTTGTCTGTTTTTCCGAATGGAGTTTCTATTTCATCAAAGGCCACCGTCCCCACTATCAGTAATTTATTCATATTTTTTGCAAAGAAATAAGCTACAAATATATGGCAATACTCTTTTTACTACCAAATTTAAAAGCTATAATTAACTATTTTGCTAACACTGAGTGTTTTAGTATAGATTGTTGTTTTTAATGCAATTATCTAGTACTTAGTCAGTATTATTCTATAAAAAGATGATGTCGTCATCTTTATCACATGCTGTTATTTAACACAGAATTAAATAATTATAAAGTCTTTTCTCTGAAGCTTATCTGGCTTCTTTTTTAGAAACTACCCGATGCATAATACAGCATGCACAGGAGTCTATACATTAGCTTAAAGATAGTGAAATAATCATAATGATAGCTATGCAGAAGCTTCTAAAAAGCGCCTTCTTCAAGAGTGCCACAACACCTCTTCAAGATTCCTTCAACAAAAGCCTTGTTAACTAGAGCAATCTTGGAGAAATGTTGAAGAAGTGTTGAAGGAAACGCTTCTACTGCTTATAAATACTAAGGTTAGAGGGGGTTAAGGTTTATTGTATGATTTGCCTTTTTTTGTATTAATATGTTGGTAATTAGTGATTTGTGTTTATTTTCTCAATAAATTAGGTATAAAAAGTGTGCTGTTTTTTCTGCTAAAAGAGGGTAAATACCCCCTAATCTCGTCAAAAAACAGAAATAAGGAGTTGTAGTTAGCCTTTTATAGGTCTAAAAAGTGTTTTTTAAGGGGATAGAATAGAAAAAAGGGAAATGTTTTTTAGATTTACGATAACGAACTAACTAATAACCTTATTAATTATGAAAAAGAGCTTAATGCTTTTAATGGTGTGTGCTATGGGAACTCTCGCTAGTGCTCAGGTACGTATTCCTTTTAGACTGACTAAGTATAATAATCTAATACTAAAGACAGTTGTGAATCAGAAGGATAGTCTAGACCTGATGTTTCAGGTAGCGATGGATGATGGCGCTATCTCGCCTGTGCGTGTGAATAAGGTAGAGCATATCATTTTTGACAAAGAAGATTATAGTGCTTCTAATACAGTAGAGATTAGCGGGCATTTGTGGGATGGTATTTCTTTTGTAGATAATCAGTATAGCGGATTAGAGTCAGATGGTAAGATCGGTATGGCGTTGTTTAAAGATAGCGTATTAGAGATAAATTATGATAAGGAAGAGTTAGTCTCTTATACGAGTATGCCTAGTGTAGAAGGATATCAGTCGGTTCCTGTTCATTATCGAAACGGTGCGATGTTTATCGATATGCTGAGTGAGATAGCTGGGCGGGAGTATGTACATCCTTTTTATCTTCAGTCTGGGTATTCGGGAGGGATACTATACGATGATAATTTTGCGGAGGAGAATAGGTTAAAAGATAAACTGGTTACTATAGATCATAAAGAATTAAAGAACTCAGCAGGAAAAAGTGTGATCACGAATACTGCTGAGGTGACTAAGGTGAGTTTAGGTAGTGCTGAATTACAGCAGGTGAGAGTGGCGTACTTCTCAGGAGAATTAAAGAATCAATCTTTTAGTCTATTTGGAGCAGATATGATGAAACGTTTTAATTGGATTATTAATGCTGATAGAACTAGGGCGTGGATAAAGCCGAGTAAGCATTATAAGGATGAATTTATAAAATTATAGAAGAGTTATGAGGGGGATAAGTATAGTGTGGTTCATATTTTGTTTTCTTGTGCCTTCTTTAGTGTCAGCACAGGGATCACATATTATAAAAGAGCCTATCGTATTATTAATGAATGCAGCAACAGGAGAGAAAGAAGTAAGAGACGCTAAACAGCTTAGATTTATTGGTAATCCGATACAAGAGGATGGTCTGCTTAAGGAATTTCAAGTGAAAGTATATGAAAACAGTGGTGTATACTATGTGTTTAATTTCTCTGTTGTAGCGTCAGGCGTTGTATTAGATACGAAGGCAATGGGGCAGGAGATGTCGATTAGTGAGTTTTTTAAATTTGCTGAGTTAAAAGCTACTCAATATAATAAAGTTAATAAAAAGTAGGTAGACCTTATTTCTCTTTGGCATCTGATTTGATATTTGAAAGTATAATTCTTAAAGAAACTAAAGAAGATGGTACATCAGTTTATTATACAACTGAGAATAAAAACAGAAGTGGAATGCTCTGTTATAGAGAGGTTTAATAAAATGATTGAGAAGAGAGATAAATACTATGAGGGAATTGACTTTAGAGAATGTGATATCTTTTTTGAATACTGATACGAGTCGACAAGAAAAGGTGATTACTGAGAACAGTGATATTGCTTATAATTTTGGATACGGTCTTGATATAGATGATTTACTTATTTCGCTAGAAGATGAGTTTGAGGTGAGTTTTGAATATTTTGAATTTGACCGTTATTTTTATCCCGAAGGTTTTGAATATAGTTTAAAGGGGTGTGTGATGATGATGGTTAATGGGGTTTTGTTACCTTTTAATATTGTAATCGCTATTTTAAGATGGGTATTTAATGTTCCAGAGCAGTATAAGCCTGATCTTAATAAGGAACTGTGTACGCCTGTAACTCTTTATGAGTATATGATGAAGAATAAAAAGAGTATGTAGTTTATTTTGTAATCATTAATATGTTTATTTTTGTTAAAAAAATACAATTAATGAAAAAAGAATACTTTATCTCTATTAATGGCGAAAGTCAGGGGCCATATCAGTTCTCTGAGTTAGGACAGTTTATAATTTCTCCGACTACGCTAATCTGGCATAGTGAATTGCATGATTGGACAGAGGCAAGATTTCTACGAGAGTTTGAAGTGTATCTTCAGAGACCGATGTATAGTACGCCAAATTATGGGTATAATCAAAATGTTAGTTTGGCTTATACTAGGGATAATCGATATGTGATTGTAACTACGCCTACAGAACGAATTCACTATCGATACGCTGACTTTGGAGAGCGTTTTGTAGCAGGGTTATTAGATGGTTTGATTCTTTTAATACCAAGCCTCTTTTTTCCATTTATAGCTGGGTGGCTCTATTATTCATTAATGCAGAGTAATGATGGACAAGCGACTATAGGGCAAAAAACGATGAAGATCATGTTGCTAGACTGTAAGGGGCAGCGAGTAACTTTTGGTCAAGCTACAGGGCGATTTTTTGCTAGATTATTATCTGGTTTTATATTCTGTATTGGTTATTTTATGTTTTTCTGGTCAGATCAGAAGCAGACTTTACACGATAATCTAGCGGAGACTCTAGTAGTAACAGAGATTCGTAGAGAGAGGCTGTAAGTACAGTGTATGTGCTATAGTAGAGAGATGGTGTTACAAGGAAAGTATAATCAGTGATTATATACGAGGTAAGAAGAAAATGAGGTGAATGACATTAAACAATGCCAATATCAGATAATGAATTAGCATACTTCACAGAATATGGAGCTAGTGAGTTATGCGATAGGTTATTTAGTAGTGACTTAGATTTTTCGGATATAGAGAGACCTTCTCTTATGTAGTATAACGACAAAGAGCATCCCTTAAAAAGATGCTCTTTGTCGTTTTATTAATTTTCTTCAGACTCGTAATATTCGTCTATTAATAATTTAGTTCCTGTTGCTGCTTTTACTGCAAGGACGTCACATCGTTCGTTCATGGGGTGGTTGTTATGTCCTTTTACCCATTTAAACTGGACGTTGTGTTTGCGGTATACTTTTAAGAAGCGTTGCCATAAGTCAGGATTCTTTTTGTCTTTAAAGGCTTTTTTCTCCCATCCGAATACCCATCTCTTTTCTACAGCGTCTACCACATACTTAGAGTCCGATACGACTAGGACATTAGTACCTTCGTTCTTTAGCATTTCTAAGCCTACGATCACCGCTAGTAGTTCCATGCGGTTATTGGTAGTTTTGCGATATCCTTGGGATGCTTCTTTATAGACATTATGACCTGCCCACTCTAGTATCAGTCCGTATCCACCAGGACCAGGGTTACCTCTAGAGGAGCCATCGGTATATAGTATTACTTGTGGCAAATTCATTTATAATATTAAAATAGTAGTTTCTCGATTACTTGTGGGAAGTGTAGGTGTTCTAGTTTAAGTACAGCTGCTCCTACTTCTTCTGGCGTATAGGAAGGCTCTATCGGAGTAGAAGCTTGGAATATAACAGCTCCTTCATCGTAGTTTTCGTTTACATAGTGAATAGTGATTCCAGACTCTTTTTCTTTATTTTCTACGACTGCAGTGTGTACGTGATGACCATACATTCCTTTACCGCCATATTTAGGCAATAATGCTGGATGTATATTAATTACTTTATTCGGATATTTTTTAACAAGGTCATCGGGAAATTTCCATAAGAAACCCGCTAATACAATTAAATCAGGTTGAAATTGTTCTAATTTTTGAGATACAGCGCCATCATTTAGCATATTTCTGTCAAAAATCAGAACTGGAAGATTTCTTTTTTCAGCTTTTTCTATTACCTTAGCATTTTGGTTGTTAACCAATATAAGGTATTGATTAGAAATAGACTTGCTTTCAAAGTAGTTGATGATGTTTTCTACATTAGTCCCTGAACCAGAGGCGAATAGAGCTATGTTTTTCATGTAGTTAGTTGTGTTATGAAGTTGAAAGTACAATAAATAAGTACAAAAAAAAGAATAATAACTGACAATAAATAGAAAAATAGCGATAAGTATTAATAATTTTTATAATTTCGCACCGACAATTAACATGGAAAATCAGGATTTAAAATAAAGTTTTTTATTTTTGCCTACGAAATTAAATTTAAAATTAAAGATTATGTCAGACATTGCATCAAGAGTAAAAGCGATTATCGTTGACAAATTAGGTGTTGACGAGAACGAAGTTGTAGCAGAAGCAAGCTTCACTAATGATTTAGGAGCTGATTCACTAGACACTGTTGAGCTTATCATGGAGTTCGAAAAAGAATTCGATATTCAAATTCCAGATGACCAAGCTGAAAACATTGCTACAGTTGGACAAGCTATCTCTTACATAGAAGAAGCTAAAAAGTAATAACTATATCCCGCGTGTTTATTCCATAAACATGCGGGTGTTATTATTTTTTTGAAAATGACTGATTTTTAGAAGAAACAAAAAAGGACAGATTGGCAACAATCTAACATATACAATCAAACAAACACCCCAATGTTTCCTTTTTTTACAAAAGTGAAGATTGGGATTTTTTTTTATAGTACAAACCATATAAGTTATTTTATGAAATTAAAGCGAGTTGTTGTAACCGGTTTAGGTGCCCTTACGCCAATTGGAAATAATATTCAAGAGTATTGGAACAACCTAATTAATGGAGTAAGCGGAGCTGCACCCATTACATATTTTGACGCTACCAATTTCAAAACTCAGTTTGCGTGCGAAGTAAAGAATTTTAACGTAGAGGATTTTATCGAGAGAAAAGAAGCACGTAAGATGGACCGTTATGCACAGTATGCTATGGTTAGTGCAGACGAAGCGATCAAAGATTCAGGATTAAATTTAGAGACTATTGATTTAGATAGAGCAGGAGTTATTTGGGGTTCAGGTATTGGAGGATTAGAAACATTCCAAAACGAGGTGACAAACTTCGTAGAAGGAAATGGAATACCAAAGTTCAATCCTTTCTTTATCCCTAAAATGATAGCGGATCTTGCTGGTGGACATATTTCTATGAAATACGGTCTGAGAGGGCCTAACTTCACTACAGTATCTGCATGTGCATCATCTACTAATGCTATTATCGATGCATTTAACTATATTCGTTTAGGTATGGCTGATATCTTCGTAACTGGAGGTTCTGAGGCTGCTGTAACGATAGCAGGTATCGGTGGATTTAATGCAATGCATGCACTATCTACTAGAAATGATGATCCTAAGACTGCGTCTAGACCAATGGACAAAGACAGAGAGGGATTCGTATTAGGAGAAGGAGCTGGAGCAATTATCTTAGAAGAATATGAACATGCTGTAGCACGTGGTGCTAGAATCTACTGTGAGATCGGTGGAGGAGGTATGTCAGCTGATGCTCACCACTTAACAGCGCCACATCCAGAAGGATTAGGAGCTACTAATGTGATGATCAACTGTCTTAAAGATGCTGGATTAGAGGCTAAAGATGTAGATGTGTTAAATATGCACGGTACTTCTACACCACTAGGAGATATCGCAGAGTCTAAGGCTATTCTTAACGTATTCGGAGAGCATGCTTATGAGATGAACTTGAACTCGACTAAGTCGATGACAGGTCACTTATTAGGAGCTGCTGGTGTTATCGAGGCTATCTCTGTGATTTTATCATTAGAGCACGGTATTGTTCCACCAACAATCAACCATTTTACAGATGATGAAGCGATAGATTCTAAGCTAAACTTCACATTCAATAAAGCACAGAAGAGAGATGTTAAAGTTGGAATGAGTAATACATTCGGCTTTGGAGGACACAATGCTTGTGTGTTGGTTAAGAAATTAGAGAAGTAAAATCATCCTATAAAGATGAAAAAGTTACTAAATAGAATATTCAATAATTCCCGTTCCTTCAATAATGAAGACGGGAATTTTTGTCGAAAGGTGACTGAGATAGTCGGTGTAAAACCAGTAGAACTATCTTATTATAAAATTGCATTCACGCATCGATCGATGAATAGATGTGATGAAGAAGGTCATCCCGTTAATTATGAACGCTTAGAGTTCTTAGGTGATGCAATGTTAGGATCTGTTATTGCTTCTTATTTATTTATAGAAGTTCCGAGTGGTGATGAGGGTTATTTGACGAAGATGCGTTCTAAAATTGTGAGTCGTGAGAATTTGAACCAATTAGGAAAGGATTTAAAATTAATCTCACATGTAGAAAGCAAGATGGGTAATCAACAGTTCGGAGAGAATATACATGGTAATTTATTAGAAGCTATTATAGGTGCTATTTATCTAGATAGAGGTTACCCTGCGTGTGAGAAGTTTATCCACGAACAACTGTTGAGCAAGGTATCTGATATCCAAGAGTTAGAAACGAAGATAACTAGTTATAAGAGCTTGCTAATCGAATGGTGTCAGAAGAGAAAGCATACGTTTAAATACGATACTTTCGAAGAGGATACAGCAGAAGAATTAAAGTACTTCGGTGTACGTCTGTTTATAGACGATAAACTCGTAGCTAAAGCGAGAGCTACATCTAAAAAGAAAGCAGAAGAAAAGGCATCACAACGTGCTTACTTCGCATTTCAAGAACAGATAAAGCAATAATTTTTGTTAATTCCTTAACGTTTATATAATCTAATATGGTGAGGTTATACAAATATAGCTCGATAAAAGTTGTATATTTGTGTAACTAATTTCTTATATGGGTATAATAAAATATAAGCTTGAAGACTTTGATAGTGAGGATTATCGCTTGATCGCTATACATACTTCCAGAAAAGAAGATTATAAAGTAGTGTATTTTATTAATTCAATACTTGAAATTAATCTAGAACGAAGTAAGAGGGATGTAGACATCTTTACAGATGTGGGACACGCTTTTTTTTCATTCTATGAGTATGATGACTTTGATCATCATGTGTATTGGAAGGTGGTAGCGAATAAAGCTTTTCTAATACCTGAGTCAGGGTTAGACTCTCCCTTATTTGTCTCAGCCAATCATCCAGTAACTAAGCAAGGGTATTTATTGCCCGAATTAAAGTCAGTCGATTATTTGATTAAGATAGAAGAAACTGATAGTCAGTTCGAAATTGGTACAATCATTGATCGGTTGAATTCAGTAAAAATTATATCTGCAGCTTATGAGATAAAGCAAGAGATATTAAAAAATAAAACGAACTTAATTTTTTAAAAATATGTTAGCACAAAAAAAGACGAAAATCGTAGCAACGTTAGGACCAGCATCTAGTACGAGAGAGGTATTACATGATATGATTAAAGCTGGTGTAAATGTTTTTAGAATCAACTTTTCACATGCTGATTATAAAGATGTTCAAGAGAAAGTAAATATAATCCGTGATCTAAATAAAGAATTTGGATATACTACTTCTATTTTGGGTGACTTACAAGGTCCTAAATTAAGAGTAGGTGTGATGTCTGAAGACGTTATCGTGAATCCTGGTGATGTGATTACATTCTCTACGAAAGAAGAGTTTAAAGGTGACGCAGAACGCGTATACATGAATTATAAAAAATTCCCAACTGACGTTAACGCAGGAGAGAGAATTTTATTAGACGATGGTAAACTTATCTTTGATGTATTAGAAACTAATGGAGAAGATGAGGTAAAAACTGTAGTTGTACAAGGTGGACCACTTAAATCTAAAAAAGGGGTTAACTTACCAATGACGAAAGTATCATTACCAGCGTTAACGGAAAAAGATATTAGAGATGCTATTTTTGCTTGTGAGTTACAAGTAGACTGGATCGCATTATCTTTCGTTCGTACACCTGAAGATTTAATGGACTTACAGAACTTGATTAAAGAACATTCTGATCACAAGATTCCAATCATTGCTAAAATCGAAAAACCAGAGGCAGTAAAGAATATTAAGAAGTTAGTAGCTTACTGTGATGGTCTGATGGTAGCTCGTGGAGATCTAGGTGTTGAGATTCCTGCTCAAGAGGTGCCATTGATCCAAAAAGAATTAGTTCACGTAGCTAAGAATGCTAGAATCCCTGTAATAATCGCTACACAGATGATGGAGACGATGATCTCTAGCCTTACTCCTACTAGAGCTGAGGTAAATGACGTTGCAAACTCTGTAATGGACGGTGCTGATGCTGTAATGTTATCAGGAGAAACTTCTGTAGGAGCATACCCAGTACAAGTAATCGAGAAGATGACACAGATTATTCAAAGTGTTGAGACTTCTCCATTAATTAAAGTACCACAAAGTCCACCTACAATCAAGACAAACCGTTATATCACTAAAAATATTTGTTACCACGCTGCTTTAATGGCGAATGATATCGAAGCTAAGGCTATCTGTACATTGACAAATAGTGGTTATACAGCGTTCCAAATTTCGGCTTGGAGACCAAATAGTAATATATTAGTATTCTCTTCTAATCGTCGTATTATTACTCAATTAAACTTGTTATGGGGAGTTCAGGCTTTCTATTACGATAAATATGTGAGTACTGATGAGACTATTGAGGATATTAATGCTATGGTAAAAGATAAAGGATTAGCTGAGCCAGGTGATATGGTTATCAATTTAGCAGCAATGCCAATTATCGAAAAAGGTATGGTGAATACACTAAGAATATCAGAGGTACAATAATTATCGTACTTCCACAATATAGAAAGCTCAGGACATGGTTCTGAGCTTTTTTTGTTTAATCCAGTATGGCATAGCATATAATTAATGAGAAATCTGAGGTAAGGGTATAAAAAAAGCTCCATTGCTGGAGCTTTTAATAGTTTGTAATGAGGTGCAAAAATTAATTATTTTGCCTCTGCGTATCTTCTTGCTACTTCCGCCCAGTTGATAACATTAAAGAAAGCATTAATGTAATCAGGACGACGGTTTTGGTAGTTTAAGTAATAAGCGTGTTCCCAAACATCCATTCCTAAGATTGGAGTTCCTCCACAAGCAACACCAGGCATTAATGGGTTGTCTTGGTTAGGAGTACCACATACTTCTAATTTACCATCTTTAACACATAACCAAGCCCATCCAGACCCGAATTGTGTAGCACCAGCTTTAGCGAAAGCATCTTTAAAGTTTTCGAAAGATCCGAAAGCAGTATTGATTGCATCAGCTAACTCACCTGTTGGCTGACCACCTCCATTAGGAGTCATTACTGTCCAGAATAAGTTGTGGTTATAGAAACCACCACCGTTGTTACGAACAGCTCCATTAGACATGTCTAAGTTAGCAAGGATATCTTCGATAGTTTTTCCTTCTAAAGCTGTTCCAGCGATAGCTGCGTTTAAGTTAGTAGTATAAGCATTATGATGTTTTGTATGGTGGATTTCCATCGTACGTGCATCAATATGTGGTTCCAATGCATCGTATGCATATGGTAATTTTGGTAATTCGAAAGCCATAATTCGTATTATTTAAAGATTAATATTAATTTTATTTCAAATTTAAACAAATAAAGCCTAATATGGAAGGTTTGTAATGTTTAATATAAGTTAATAAATAGAACCTACTTCATGCTTGATAAGCCTTCATTCTCAATATATAACGCGTCTGCTGGGTCTGGAAAAACCCATACTTTAGTTAAGGAATATCTTAAGATTTTACTCCTTGATAAGCAAGATGACGCCTATAAAAAGATACTTGCTATTACTTTTACGAATAAAGCTGTAGCAGAAATGAAGACTCGTGTTGTATCTTGTCTAAATGCTTTTTCTAAAGAAGAGCTAGATCCTAAGTATGCAAGTATCTTTAATCAAGTACAGGAAGAAACAGAATTAGAGGAAGGATTTATAAGAGCTAAGTCAGGACGTATTATCAGAAGTATTATTCACAACTATGCTTCTTTTGATATCTCTACGATAGATAAGTTTACGCATAAGGTTATTCGCTCTTTTGCTTTTGATTTAGAATTGCCGATGACTTTTGAGGTGTCTTTAGATTCAGATGAATTACTACAAGAGGCGGTGGACGCAGTAATCGCAAAAGCTGGTGTGGATAGTGAATTGACAGATTTGTTGATTGATTTTTCTATTGATAAAGCAGATAATGATAAGAGCTGGGATATCACGAGAGAGCTGAAAGAAGTAGGAGCTTTGCTATTAAATGAAAATAATAGAGAAGAAATAGCGTTGTTCTCTGAGCATACTTTACAAGACTTTGTAAAAGTGAGAGATTTTCTTCGCGAAGAGATTAAAAAGATTACAGCAGAGAGCATTGTTCTGGGACAGAGTATAATGGACTTAATAGAGTCTAAAGGAATGGATAAAACTTCGTTCTCAGGACAGTATTTTGTCAAGCATATAGAGAATGTGATTCAAGATACTGTAGGTACAACCAAGCGTTATCACGAATTTGATGATATTAAAATAAAGAAGACTGCTAAAGATGTGGAGTTAATCGAAGCTTTTATACCAGATTTTCTAAAGGTGTTAGCGCAGGTATATGATTTGTATTCTCGTAGAGCTTTTTATACTGCTTTCTTGAAAAACCTTACCCCTCTATCACTGTTAAGTACTATAGGGCAGGAGATGGATAAGATTCAAGAGGAGCAAAATATATTGTCGATCACTCAGTTTAATGCGATTATTCACAATGAAATACAGAATCAACCAGCTCCATTTATCTATGAGCGTTTAGGAGAGCGATATCATCACTTTTTTATAGACGAGTTTCAGGATACATCAGAAATGCAATGGCAGAACTTGGTACCACTGATTGATAATGCATTAGCAGGAGAAGATCATACAGGAACTAAGGGAAGCCTGATGATAGTAGGTGACCCTAAACAGTCTATCTATAGATGGCGCGGAGGAAAGGCAGAACAATTTATTGCTTTGAGCAAGGATGAGAATCCCTTTGCTAATCCTGATAAACAGACCGTGAACCTTGGTCGTAATTATCGAAGTTATGCTGAGGTCATTCAATTTAATAATAGATTTTTTAAGGATGTCTCTCGCAACTTTATTAACGAGGATTATAAAGATCTATATGAGAATAATAGTTATCAAGAAGTTAATAGTAAAGCTGGTGGGTATGTAAATATTGAATTCTTACAAAAGGATGAAGGAGAAGAGGCAGAAGAGAAGAATATGCAATATGCGCAAGCTACGCTGAATACTATACAAGGCGTTTTAGAGCAGGGGTTTGATCTGAAAGATATTGTTATTCTAACACGTAAGAGAGACCATGGTGTGCTATTAGCAAATTACTTAACAGAGAATGGTCTAGAGATACTTTCTTCTGATTCGTTATTGATTAACAATGCTAGTGAAGTGAGGTTAATCATTAATGTACTGAAGTTCTTAAAGACAGAGCGCGATCTAGAAGCAAAAATGATGATGCTGTACTATGTAAGTGGTAAGCAAAGTGATTTGACAAAGAAACATGACTTTATAAAAGCGGGACTTTCTTTTGAGACTGAGTTAGAATTAGAAGCTTGGTTAGTAGACCACAATGTGCCTATCTCATTTGAGGCTTGTCGTTCGAAGTCATTGTACGATGCTGTTGAGGCTATTGTTTTAGCTTTTTTACCAGATAAGAGTGCTAGTTCTTATGTTTTGTATTTCTTAGACTTGGTATTAGAAAAGTCTTTAAAGAATCAATTTGGGATTAGTGACTTCTTAGAATATTGGAATACAAACTATCACAAGTTTAGCATACCGACACCTGAAGGTAGAAATGCTGTGCAGATTATGACGATACACAAATCTAAGGGGTTAGAATTTCCAATTGTTATATTTCCTTTTGCAGAAGAGGATTTCACACGCCCTAGTCGTGATAAACTATGGGTGAATATAGAGACGGATAAAGATCAGATAATGTTCCCCAAAGCTTTGGTTGACTCTAAGAAGGAAGTGGTGGAATATGGTGAGTATGCTCAACTTCTGTATGAGAAAAAAGAACAAGAGATGTTGCTGGATAATGTAAATGTTCTTTATGTAGCATTGACTAGAGCTGAAGAACAGTTATATATTATTAGTTATAAAAACGTAACAAGTAAAGGAGAGTTTAGAAATAATTTATCTAAACTATTCTTAGATTTTTTAGTGACAGAAGGTGTTTATAATGACGTAGATTTAGTCTATGGATTTGGAGAGAAGGTAAAGGTTTCTAAAAGTAAAGAGGTCATTACGGATGAAGTGAATAAAATGATTCTTCCTGTAAAGAGTGTATTGGATTTTGAAGCAATCAAAATTGCACAGAGGGAAGCTTTGATGTGGGATTCTCATAACCAAAAAGCGATAGAGTATGGTAACTTAGTCCATAAACTGATGTCGTTTATAACAGATTATCGCGATGTAGATGCTGTGGTAAGAGAAGGGCTAGAAAAGGGATTGATACAAGAGGATGCAAAGGAGCGTTTTAAGGAGATTATTCAACGTATCGTGAGTAACCCCGATTTAGAGATTTTCTTTAGAGAAGATAATATTGTATTTAACGAGCGAGTAATCATAGGGCCTTATCAGCGCAATACTATACCAGATAGAGTAGTGATAAGAGGAAGACAGGCTTATATATTAGATTATAAAACAGGTAAAGAAGAAGAGAAATATAAAGACCAGGTGAAGGCTTATGGCCAGTCTTTAGTAGAAATGGGTTATGAAGTCGTTAAAATGGTGTTGCTATATACAGGGGAGAACTTAAATATAATACATTTGTAAAAGAGTATAAATTGTTTAAAACTTAAAATATTATGTACGGAAAGATTAAAGATCATCTTCAGAGTGAATTAAAGTCAATAGAGGATAACGGATTATTTAAAAAGGAGAGAATTATTACTTCGCCACAAGGTGCAGAGATTACTGTTTCTACAGGGGATAAAGTTTTAAACTTTTGTGCAAACAATTATTTAGGATTGTCATCACATCCAGAAGTAATTCAAGCAGCAAAAGATACATTAGATACCCATGGATTCGGAATGTCTTCAGTGCGTTTTATTTGTGGAACACAAGATATACACAAGAATTTAGAAGCAACTATTGCTGATTTCTATGGAACAGAAGATACTATTCTTTATGCAGCAGCTTTTGATGCTAATGGAGGAGTATTCGAACCATTATTAGGTGCAGAAGATGCAATTATCTCTGATAGTTTAAACCACGCTTCAATTATTGACGGAGTGCGTTTATGTAAAGCAGCTCGTTATCGTTATGAAAATAACAATATGGCTGAGTTAGAAGAGCAATTAATTAAAGCGAATGAGGCTGGTCACCGTTTTAAAATTATCGTAACGGATGGTGTATTCTCAATGGATGGTCTAGTAGCACCATTAGATAAAATATGCGATTTAGCTGATAAGTATGATGCTTTAGTAATGGTAGACGAATGCCATGCTGCTGGATTTATCGGAGCCACAGGTAAAGGAACATTAGAAGCTAAGAACGTAATGGGACGTGTGGATATCATCACAGGAACTTTAGGTAAAGCTCTAGGTGGTGCAATGGGAGGATATACTACAGGTAAAAAAGAAATTATTGAATTATTAAGACAACGTTCTAGACCCTATTTATTCTCTAACTCATTAGCACCAATGATTGTTGGAGCTTCTATTAAAGTATTTGAAATTTTAAAACACGATACTTCATTACGCGATAAGCTAGAGTGGAATACAAACTACTTCAAAGACGGAATGAAAAAGGCAGGTTTTGATATTATTGATGGAGATTCTGCTATTGTACCAGTAATGTTATACGATGCTAAATTATCACAAGTAATGGCAGATAGACTACTAGAAAAAGGAGTTTATGTAACTGGATTCTTCTTCCCTGTGGTACCAAAAGATAAGGCGAGAATCCGTGTACAATTATCAGCTGCGCATACTCAAGAGCATTTAGATAAAGCTATCGCTGCATTTACAGAAGTAGGTAAAGAGCTAAAAGTTATTCAATAAAAAAGGTTAATACAATAAAAAGTACTATTCTTAACGAAATTTTTTGTAAATATTGATTGATAATTGTACTTTTGCTAGATTATTACGGTAAAGTAAAAAATAAAAGTTATGAAACATTTCAACAAATTATTTGCAGCAGCAATTCTTTGTGCAGGGCTTTCAGCTCACGCGCAAGACGCTGACCATCCGTGGGCTGTAACTGTTGGAGCAAACGCAGTTGACACAAAAGTAAGTTCAGCTAAAGGTTTTGCACACAGAACAGGAGGATATTTTAAAACGGATAACTGGAATATCTTACCATCAGTATCTTACTTAAATGTAGCTAGATACTTAGGTGATGGATTCTCTTTAGGTTTAGTTGGGTCTGTTAATAAAATTGACAAATTCATCAAATCAGAAGCAGAAGGATATGAAAAGTACAATCCTGGAGATTTAACTTACTACGGAATTGACGCAGAAGTTAAATATAGCTTCAAAGAGATTTTGAAATCGAAAGTAGTTGATCCATTCATCTTAGTAGGTGGAGGTTATACTTTTATGGGAGATGCAAGTCAAGGAACTGTTAATGGAGGAGCTGGATTAAACTTCTGGTTTACTAAAAACGTTGCTTTAACTGTGCAATCTACTTATAAGCATTCATTCTCTGATTCTAGAACACCAGACGTAGGAGTTGCTTCACACATGCAACACTTTGCAGGTATTCGTTTCCAATTTGGAGGAAAAGATACTGACGGAGATGGAGTTTTAGACAAATATGACGAATGTCCAGAGATCCCAGGTTTAGCTGAGTTCAACGGATGTCCTGATACAGATGGAGATGGAATTCCAGATCATTTAGATGAGTGTCCAGACTTACCAGGTTTACCAGAATTCAACGGATGTCCTGATACAGACGGAGATGGTATTCCAGATAATAAAGACGAATGTCCAGAGATCCCAGGTTTAGCTGAGTTCAACGGATGTCCTGATACAGACGGAGACGGAGTGCCAGATAATAAAGATGAGTGTCCAGAAGTACCTGGTCCAAAAGAAAACAATGGTTGTCCTTGGCCAGATAGAGACGGAGACGGAGTACCTGATCATTTAGATAAATGTCCAGATGTACCTGGTCCAGCTTCTAACAACGGATGTCCTGAAGTTAAAGAAATCGAGCCTGAGAAAGTAAAACAGCTTAACGACTACGGAAAAACATTATTATTCCACACTGGAAAATATACTTTCCAAGATGGTTCTTACGCAGTGTTAGATAATATGGTTAAAATCATGAAAGAATACCCAACTGCTAATTTCCACATCGCTGGATATACTGACAGTACAGGATCTGACAGAATTAACTTACCATTATCTGATAACAGAGCTAACGCTGTAAAAGTTTATTTAATTGAAAAAGGAATCGATTCTGCTAGATTAACTTCTAAAGGATACGGATCTAAAGATCCAATCGCTTCTAACAAAACAGTTAAAGGACGTGAGTTAAACAGACGTGTTGAAATCCAATTAGCTAAATAATTGATTTAAAACACATAATCTATAGAAAACGCTTCGAGTAATCGGAGCGTTTTTTTTGTACCTTTATTTTATGAAATCAAATACTTTTTTAGATAAGCTGAGTGCGCAGATTTATGCCGATTTTCCTAATTCCATGGACAATTTGGTGATCGTTCTTCCTAATAAAAGAGCTAAGGTCTTTTTGTTAGAAAATTTAAAGAAGTATTACAGAAATAGTGTCTTCGCTCCAGAGATTATTAATATTGAGGATTTCATTCAACAAGTGTCTAAGATTAGAGGGATCGATTCGATAGAATTACTTTTTAAGTTTTATGTAGTTTATCAAGAAATAGAGGGAGGTAATGCACAGGATTTTGATCGCTTCTCTAGTTGGGCTAATATGTTGTTAAGTGATTTTAATGAAGTAGATCGTTACTTGTTGAATCCTGATTATGTGTTTTCATATTTAAAGAATATTGAAGACATTAAACACTGGTCTTTAGATCCTGAACAAAAGACAGACTTAATTGTAAATTATTTAGCCTTTTGGGAGCAGATACCAGTTTACTATAAAAAGTTCTATGAGGTTTTACTAGAGGAGCGTATCGGTTATCAAGGGTTGATATATCGTGAAGCTGTTAAGTCGCATAAAGAGTATTTGAACAGTAATAATAAGGTGTTTTATTTTGCTGGGTTTAATGCATTAAATGCAGCAGAGGAGAAAATTATTCAACATTTCTTGTTGGAGAAAAGAGCTAAGGTGTTTTGGGATATTGATAAGCATTTTATGGAGGATCCTTATCACGATGCAGCGCTCTTTTTGAGACGTATAAAACGCAACTGGATACATTATCAATACAACCCTTTTGAATGGATAGTAGATGAGTTTGGCAAAGAAAAGAATATACAAGTGATACAAACTCCTAAGAGTGTAGGGCAAGCAAAGATCGCAGGGCAAATAGTAGAAGGACTTGGAGAGGAAGCTTCGAGATTAGAGAAGGTTGCCATTGTTTTAGGGGAGGAGAATTTGCTATTACCAGTATTGCATAGTTTGCCTTCTTCAGTATCAAGTTTGAATATCACAATGGGGTATAGTGGTAAGAGTAATCCTATTCAGATCTTATTGAACAAGATTTTTAAGATGCATTTGGCCGCTATACGACGCTCAAATAAACAATATGTTGTTTACTACAAGGAAATTTTAGATGTATTGACTAATCCTGTATTAACGCAAATTATTGTTCCTGAAAAGGTTATTAAAGAAATTAATGATCGAAATCTTAGCTTCTTTAGCATGAATCGTTTTGCAGAGTGGATAGAGGATCCTGATTTTCCTGTTCGTAAGCTTGTTTTCGGTAGATGGAATGAAAGGTCATCTGTTGAGGTTTTACAAAACCTTATTGAGATTGTATTAGCTATTAAGTATAGTTTAAATGATGAGGTACACAGTGACCGAATTAGTAAAACATTCTTGTATTCTTCCTATCAGATGTTGAATAGGTTAGTTTCTTATTGTCAGAAATATGATTTTATACAAAGTTACGATACTTTGTATTCGTTGTATAAACAAGTGATGGATATGTCTGAAGTATCTTTTGAGGGTGAACCTTTAGAAGGACTACAGATAATGGGGGTGTTAGAGAGTCGTGTTTTGGATTTTGACACTGTTATTGTGACTTCTGTTAATGAAGGGAAGTTCCCTGCAGGTAAGTCAGTTAATTCTTTTATTCCTTATGATGTAAAGAGAGAAATAGGCTTGCCAACTTATAAGGAAAAGGATGCTATTTATAGTTTTCACTTTTATCACTTGTTGTTAAGGGCAAAGAATATTTATCTTTTGTACAATTCTCAATCAGAGGGAATGGATGCTGGAGAAAAGAGTAGATTCTTAACACAGTTAGAAGTAGAACAGTTAGAGGCACATGATGTAAAATATGTTACCTATTCTGCGGATTTACCTGAAAAAGCAAATGAGTTGATTCAGATTCCGAAGTCAGACCTCTTAAAAGAAGAGCTAAAGAATATTGCTACAACTAAAGGTTTCTCTCCATCAGCTTTATCTAATTATCTTCGTAATCCTATACAGTTTTATTTGCAACGTGTCTTAAGGATTAGAGAAGTGGAAGAGGTAGAGGAGAGTGTGGCTTTAAATACTTTGGGTACTATTATACACAACTCTTTAGAGAATTTGTATAAACCCTTTAAAGGAGCTAGGCTTACAGTGGAGATTATTAACACCATAAAAACAAAAGCTGATGCAGAAGTACAGTTACAGTTTGAAGAGGTGTATAACAGTGATAAGGAGAAGATAGGAAAGAACCTACTCGCTTTTGAAGTAGCTAAACGAAATGTGTATCATTTTCTAGAAGGAGAGATAGAAAAGATAAAAGGAGGGGATGATATTTTATTATTGGAGTTAGAGACAGAGCTTACTTTTACACTTGAAGATCCTAGATTGCCATATCCTATTAATTTATTTGGATTTGTAGATAGAATAGAGGAACGAAATGGTGTAATCCGAGTTATCGATTATAAAAGTGGTAAAGTAGAAGCAAATGATGTTAAGTTGAGTACATGGGAAGGACTTACACTTGATCTGAAAAATGATAAGATTATTCAGTTATTGTGTTATGCTTTAATGTATACGAAACACAATACAAATCAATCTGTGGAAGCTGGTATTTATTCATTCAAGAATAGAAAAGGTGGCTTCTTATTTTTTGGAGTAAAAGAAGGAAGAGAGGTTGATCATGCTATTACAAATGAAACCTTAACCTTGTTCAAGGATGAATTAGTTGCCTTGTTGTTAGAGATACTTAATCCTGATGAGGATTTTATAGAAAAAGAATTATAAAATAGGGAAGCAAAAGCTTCCCTATTTTATTTTAATGTATTCTTTAGTGCTTCGAGTAATTCTTCTTTTGCTTCAATCTGAAGTAGGTGCCCCCCAGGGATAATAGTTAAATCAGATTCTGTATTTTCAACTTCTTTAGTAATGTCGTTAATAGAAAGAACAGGATCAGCATTACCAATAATCATACTTATAGGGTATGGAGCAAAATGGAGTAGAACTTCTCTGTCATTCCTTGATTTCATTCCTTCTACAGCAGCTAGTATACCTTGTTTAGGTGTTTTAAGAGCAGTATCTAAGTGTTCTTGCACTTCTTTAGCGTGAGTGATTTTAGTGTCTTCTAAAAAGGTGTTGTTAATCGCCATAGTGACAAAGAGATCACTATTCTTTTTGATTACTTCAGCTGCTCTATCTCTGTTAATTTGCCTTTCTGGACTGTCAGCTCTGGTAGTAGATGAAACTAAGATTATTTTCTTTACATTATCCGGATATAGTTCTCCGAAGGCTAGTGATACATAACCTCCCATAGAATGTCCTATTAGTGTTACCCTTTTTAGGTTTAAAGAATTTGTAATTGTAAAAACAGCATCGGCCATGTCTTCCATACTGTGTATGTAACCAATACAACCTGATTCACCATGTCCTAAAAGGTCAATAGCAATAACCCTATATTTCTTTGAAAAGTAGTCAAGGTAGTAATTCCACATTTTACTATCTTCTAAAAATCCGTGTAGAAAGATTAAGGTGTTTCCTTTTCCTTTGTCAGTATATGATAAATAGGTGTTTTTATATAGAATTTTAGTAGTAGCCATTCTTTAATTTTGTTGCAAATGTATGATATACTATGACTTTGTCAAATCTTTTAACATTCAATAGAACTCTTGGTATTACAACTATATTAAACCAGTCTAAATAATAGAAAAGGTTATCTTTGCAGTTCTAATTTCAAAATATTTAGTAAAATGAAAAAAATAGTTGGTGCGTTTTTGTTGTTATGTGGAATAACTTATGGACAATCAGGATTACCTTATCAGATTTATACAAATAAAGGAAAGAAAGTTTCTTATGAAAAGATGATAAAATCACTTAGTAAAAGTGAGGTTGTTTTATTTGGAGAGTTTCACAATAATTCATTAGGACATTGGTTGCAATTACAAGTAACACAGTCTTTAGGTAATAAAAGAGAGCTAACTCTTGGTGCAGAAATGTTTGAAGCAGATAATCAGGAGGGACTAACTAAATATGTAAGAGGAAATAGTACAGAAGAGCAGTTTCAAGAAGAGGTGAGGCTGTGGAATAATTATAAAACTGATTATAGACCATTAGTAGAATATGCAAAGGAGAATAAATTAGAATTTATTGCGACTAATGTACCTAGACGATATGCAAGTCTATTGTTTAAAAAAGGTACTGCTGCATTAGATACTTTAAGTGTACAAGAGAAGAGCTGGATTGCACCATTGCCATTTCCTTATGATGCTAATTTGCCAGGATATAAGAATATGATGGCAATGTTTGAGGATCATAAAGATGAGAATTTGCCAAAGGCGCAAGCAATTAAAGATGCTACTATGGGGCACTTTATTGTTCAAAATTTAAACCCAAACCATTTATTCTTGCACTATAATGGTTCTTATCACAGTAATAATTATGAAGGTATAGTGTGGTATCTTAACCAATATAGACCTTCGCTAAAAATAGCTACTATTACGATGGTAGAGAGTGATAATGTTGGTCATTTCGAATATGATAATTTAGACTTGGCTAACTTTATTATTGTTATAGATGCGAATATTTTAAAGTCATTTTAACGCTTTACTATAAAAAACCTTTTTTTTTCTTAAAAAAAGTCTCGATTGGTCTATTTTAGTGAATTAGCATTGTTTTATTCTTTGTTTATATCGAGTATAAATAGAAGGGTAGACTTTGTTGATAACGTTAAGAAGGTGTATTTTTGAGAGATTTTTTCAAGAAAAACAATTAAAATTACATTATGGCAAAATCTGCACTTTTAAAGTCATCCTTAGCTAAGAAATATTGGATGGCTCTTACAGGGTTATTTTTATGCTTGTTTTTAGTAGGTCACTTGGCGGGAAACCTTCAATTGATATTTGGTGACGCTTCTGCATTTAACGAGTATGCGTTATTTATGACTACTAATCCAGCAGTAAAAGTATTATCTTATGTTACGTATATTTCAATCCTTTTTCACGCGATTGATGGTATCGTTTTAACGATTCAAAACAAAAAAGCACGTCCAATCGGATATGCAAAAAACAATGCTGCTTCTAATAGCTCATTTTCTTCAAGAAACATGGCGGTATTAGGAACTTTACTTTTAGTATTCATCGTGACTCACATGGCCAACTTCTGGGCTAAAATGCACTTTAGTGAAATGCCTTTACAAACTGTAGAAGTAAAAGTAGAGGGTCAAGATCCTGTAGTAGTATATAAAACAGTACAAGAGCAAGCTATCCCAGTAAACGCTGTTGAAATGGGACAGATAGAAGTAAAAGGTACTAAGTTTTATCAAGCAGGTACAGACTTAAAGATTGCTGATGGATATAAAGATTTACATAAAATTACAATTGAGTTCTTCCAAAACGAAAGTACTGGATTAATCGCTACAATTGCTTATGTACTTGCTATGGTGGTTTTAGGATTCCACTTATCTCATGGATTTGGTAGTGCATTCCAATCTTTAGGAGCTAATAATCCTAAATATAAGGGAGTACTTAAAGGGCTTAGCTTCTTAATTGCGTATGTTGTACCTGCGCTATTTGCTATTATCCCATTATATATTCATTTTATTAAATAGTCCTAAAGAAATTGATCATGAAATTAGATTCTAAAATACCTAATGGACCACTTGATAAAAAATGGTCTGACTATAAAAATCATATTAAATTAGTTAACCCAGCGAATAAACGTAACATTGATGTTATCGTTGTAGGAACTGGATTAGCAGGTGGTTCTGCTGCTGCTACATTAGCTGAGTTAGGATATAACGTAAAAGCTTTTTGTTATCAGGATTCACCTCGTCGTGCGCACTCTATTGCTGCTCAAGGGGGGATTAACGCTTCTAAGAACTACCAAGGTGATGGTGACTCAGTTTACAGATTATTCTATGATACTGTAAAAGGAGGAGACTACCGTGCACGTGAAGCAAACGTTTATCGTTTAGCTGAAGTTTCTGAAAATATTATTGACCAATGTGTAGCTCAAGGTGTACCTTTTGCACGTGAGTACGGAGGTTTATTAGATAACCGTTCTTTTGGTGGGGTACAAGTATCTCGTACTTTCTACGCTAAAGGACAAACTGGACAACAGTTATTGTTAGGAGCATATTCTGCTATGAACCGTCAAATCGGTCGTGGTAAAATCCAAATGTATAACCGTCATGAGATGTTAGACATCGTTAAAGTTGATGGTAAAGCAAGAGGTATTATTGCTCGTAACTTAATCAATGGAGAGATAGAACGTCACTCTGCTCACGCTGTAGTTATCTGTACAGGTGGATATGGTAACGTATTCTTCTTATCTACAAATGCAATGGGTTCTAACGTTACTGCTGCTTGGAAAGCACACAAACGTGGAGCATTCTTCGCTAACCCTTGTTATACACAAATTCACCCAACTTGTATTCCTGTAACTGGTGACCACCAATCAAAACTTACTTTGATGTCTGAGTCATTACGTAATGATGGACGTATTTGGGTTCCTGCAAAAATGGAAGACGCTATAGCAATTAGAGAAGGTAGATTAAAACCAACTCAAATCGCTGAAGAAGATAGAGATTACTACTTAGAGAGAAGATACCCATCATTCGGTAACTTAGTACCTCGTGACGTTGCGTCTCGTGCTGCTAAAGAAAGATGTGATGCTGGATATGGAGTTAATGCTACAGGTGAAGCTGTATACTTAGACTTCGCTTCTGCTATTGACCGTTATGGTAAAGAGCAAGCTCGTATTCAACACTTAGATGAAAACGACGCTAAGCTAGTTTACAAATTAGGTAAAGATGTAGTTGAAAATAAATATGGTAACTTATTCCAAATGTACGAGAAGATCGTAGATGAGGATCCATATACAACTCCGATGATGATTTACCCTGCGGTTCACTATACAATGGGTGGATTATGGGTAGATTATAATTTAATGTCAACTATCGAAGGATGTTATATCCTAGGTGAAGCTAACTTCTCTGATCACGGTGCTAACCGTCTTGGAGCTTCTGCATTAATGCAAGGTTTAGCTGATGGATACTTCGTATTACCATATACTATCGGAGATTATTTAGCTAATGATATTCGTACTGGAACTATCCCAACAGATTTGCCAGAGTTCGAAGCTGCTGAGAAAAATGTTCGTGATATCATTGACCATTTAATGAACAATAAAGGAACACATTCTGTTGACCACTTCCACAAGAAGCTTGGAAAAATTATGTGGGATAAAGTAGGAATGGCTCGTAACGCAAAAGGTTTAACTGAAGCTATGGCTGAGATTGCTGAGTTAAGAGCAGAGTTCTATAAAGATGTGAAAGTATCAGGTACTGCAGAGAGCTTTAACCAAGAGTTAGAGAAAGCTTTAAGAGTAGCTGATTTCTTAGAATTAGGTGAATTATTCGCGAAAGATGCTTTACACCGTGAAGAATCTTGTGGAGGTCACTTCCGTGAAGAGCACCAAACTGAGGATGGAGAAGCAAAACGTGATGATGAGAACTTCGCATACGTTGCTGCTTGGGAATACAAAGGAAACCCAAGTGATGCAGTGCTTCACAAAGAAGACTTAGTTTATGAAAACATTAAATTGGTAACTCGTAGTTATAAATAATATTGAGACTTAGGTCTTCGGACCTAGTCTTTTTGTAAAAATTCGACACAAATGAATCTTACACTTAAAATATGGCGTCAATCAAACGCTAAAGTACAAGGAAAAATGGTTGATTATAAAATCAACAATGTTTCTCCTGATATGTCTTTCTTAGAAATGCTTGATGTATTAAACAACGAGTTAATCGAGAAAGGTGATGATCCAGTAGCTTTCGACCATGACTGTCGTGAGGGTATCTGTGGTATGTGTTCTTTATTTATCAATGGTGAAGCACACGGACCAGACAGAGGTATTACTACATGTCAGTTACACATGAGAAAGTTCAAAGATGGTGATACTATCTATATCGAGCCATTTAGAGCTAAAGCTTTCCCAGTAATTAAAGACTTAGTAGTTGACCGTACTGCTTTTGATAAAATTCAACATGCAGGTGGTTTCGTATCTGTAAATACTTCAGGTAATACACAAGATGCTAACGCTATTCCAATTCCTAAACATGATGCTGACCGTGCATTTGACGCAGCTACTTGTATTGGATGTGGTGCTTGTGTGGCTACATGTAAAAACTCTTCTGCTATGTTATTCGTATCTGCAAAAGTTTCTCAATTTGCTTTGTTACCACAAGGTAAAGTAGAGGCAGCTGATCGTGTACTTAATATGGTAGCTGAGATGGATGCTTTAGGATTCGGTAACTGTACTAATACAGGAGCATGTGAGGTAGAATGTCCTAAAGGAATTTCTTTAGAGAACATCGCTCGTATGAACAGAGAATACTTAAAAGCAAGCTTGAAATAATAGTTTTTCTTGAAATAAATGAAAAAGCAGATATAGAGATATATCTGCTTTTTTTATTTTTGTACTCTAATTTATTGGAAAGAGAATTCGAGTTATGAGGAGTAAAAAGTCAATAAAGCACTGTGTCTTTAATTTATTAAATAATGATTCTAATGCTTTAGAAAGCAAAATAATACAAGGAGGAATCATTATCTTGATATTACTGAATGCTATCTCACTGATCTTTGAATCAATTCCTGAAGTTAGTGCAGAGTACAGTTCTTTTTTTTCCTTATTTAACTTATTCTCTGTAGTCTTCTTTTCAGTAGAGTATGTGTTGAGAATGTGGTCTATTACCTGTGATGAGCGATTTAATCAACCTTTTTTGGGAAGATTAAAATATGCTTTTACTTCTATGCAGTTAATAGATTTATGCGCTGTGTTACCATTTTATCTAGCTTTTGTACATGTGGATCTCCGTATCATAAGATTAATGCGTGTGTTTAGATTATTACGTGTATTCAAGATTACTCGTTATGTATCAGCATTGGCTCTTGTAGTTAATGTGTTTAAAAGAAAAGCGAGTGAGTTAGCAATTGCCGCATTTATGTTGATCTTTTTATTGTTAATAGCTTCTACAGCTATTTATTATGCAGAGAACCCTTCTCAGCCTGAGGCATTTTCTAGTATTCCTGATTCTATGTGGTGGTCTGTTATTACGATTTGTACTGTAGGTTATGGAGATATCTATCCTATAACTGTGATCGGTAAGCTAATAGGAGGAGTACTTGCGGTTATTGGGATAGGCTTTTTTGCTTTACCTACAGGTATTATCTCATCTGGTTTCTCAGAGATCTTGGCTGAAAGAAAGGAGAAGAAGTTATTAGCGTTACAAAAAACGAATGTTTCTAGTTGTAATTGTCCTTGTTGTGGTAGACCTCAAGAAGAGAAGTGAGAATTAATGCTTATTTTTGGACTATAATCTAAATATCGTAGTGTAATGAAAGTTACCATGTTACAATCTCCATTGGTATGGGAAGATATAGAAGCGAATAAAGAACATTTTTTAGAAAAGCTAGATTCTATAGAACAAGATACAGATTTGGTAGTTTTGCCTGAGATGTTTGTGTCAGGCTTTACAATGAAGCCTGAGCGCGTTTTTTTGACTATGGAAGACGAATATATCACCAAGTTACAATCGTTGTGTAAAAAGCATCTATATGCGCTTACAGGAAGTCTTGTTATTAAAGAAGGAGAAGACTACTATAACAGAATGTTCTTTATCTCTGATGAAGGTGAGATTAGTACTTATGATAAACGACACTTATTCTCATTAGCAGGAGAAGAGAAGGTATATAAAGCAGGGATAGATAGATTAGTAGTTAACTATAGGGGGTGGAATATATGTCCTTTAGTTTGTTATGACCTAAGATTCCCTGTTTTTAGTAGAAATAATGACGGAGTATATGACTTATTAATCTATGTGGCTAGTTGGCCAGATCAGCGTATTTACGCATGGGACTCTTTGCTAAAAGCACGTGCTATCGAGAATATGAGTTATGTGGTAGCTGTAAATAGATGTGGAAGCGATGAGAATGACAATATCTATTCAGGCCATTCACAAGCCTTAGATATGCTAGGAGGCTATTTAGTAGAACCATTGAAGGGAGAACAAGTAGCGTATGTAACCTTAGATAAAGCAAAACAAGATAAAATAAGAAAGAGTTTCGGTGTACTTAGAGATGCTGATTCATTTACTATCTTATAAACAAAAAAGGCTCTTAGTTTTTATGCTAAGAGCCTTATTTGTTTTATAAATTGATTTGTTCTTTAATATCCCAGTTGGCACGGACATCTATCTGTTCAGGGAAGTAGACAGATTCTTCAGGCTGTCTTCTATCCCAATAGTATCCTTTATCCCATACGCCATTTTTATTGTCATCATAGATAACTCTTATGTAGTACATTCTAGGGGGTAATGCTAAGAACTCGAATGTATTAGAGCTTTTACTATATTGACTAACGATTACTTTTTCTTTGTCATCTAGTAATTCAACGATAACAGGATAACGCTTTAATCCATTTAGTGTAATGGTCAAGTTTCCATAATCTGTATAAGCTGTCGTTTTATTGTTCAGCACGATTGTATCATTTGACTTACCAAAGAAGTCTGTAATAGCACCAGGCCATAATGTTACCTTGTAATTATCTAGTTCTTCTTTCTTAAACTTTAGATAGAACTTTTGTTCCCTTGCTTTGTTATCTATAGTAAAAGGGACTGCTACAGAATCTTTATTAAAGATGGTGATTAGATCTTTATTAATAGACTTAACAGGTGTAGTTGTTTCTACTAGTAAATCAGATAAGAAATCAAGTGTACCTGATTTTCCTGACACGGATAGCGAATCTATTTCTTTCATCTTAGGTCTTGGTTTAACCATAAATGTCTTTGTAAACTCACCTTTCGTAGCAGTGAAGTGCAGAGAGTCTGCTTCTATCTTTGGGAACCAAACTTGCAAACTATCTTTATCTGCTAGTTGTGTATAAGCACTAGGGATTACTACCCCATCTTTTTTAACTTCTACGGTAGCTCCTTCAGCGTTTCCTATATACGGTAAGTACCATTTGTTTTGGGTAATCTGAGCAGGTCTAGAAGCCTCGAATTTCTCATCAGACTTGAATAGTGTCAAATCATAAGATTGATCTGTTGGAATCTCAATCGGTTCTTTTATAAAAGCTATTTTATCCTCAGTAGGATTAAACATAAAGTTGCTGTTCTTATCCTTTAATGCTACTAAGTAATACTTTCCTGCTTTAATATTCTCTATAGAGAAAGTCGTAAGACTGTCTAGTGTATTCGTTACATAAAGAGGTTTTTCTCTATAGATAGTAGAATCTTTAAATGTCTCAGCATCGTATAGCATTACATTGACGAAGTTATCCGACTTTAATTGATGTGCAGTTCTGATTGTTCCACTTAGTTTCAGAGAGTCGATATAATCTCCTGTAGAGAAGATATATTTAAACTGTTTTAGGACATTACCTTCATTGTTATCCGTTATAGCGTCCCCGAAGTTAAAACTATAAGTCGTATTCGGCTTTAAAGTGTCTATAAGATTGATCGTAACCGTCTTTCTAGCATTTCCCATAGGTAATACTTCAGGCATTCTATCCATAGGAGGAGAGATAATCAAGTTTTGATTTACGTTTTTGATCTTAACGAATTCGTCGAAATCAATAGTAATTTGCTTTTTGTCAAAATGTATAGAGTGGTTCTTAGGACTACTTCCTAGTACTACAGGTGGAATAGTATCTTTAGGTCCTCCTGAAATAAACCCTCTTTTAGCACAGTTCGAAAACGTTATAAAACAAAATACTGTAAAACAAACAATAAAGTATATACGAAACTTAGACATAGTTTTAATTTAAAAGACAAATTAACGACTATATTTTTTAGTTAGAAAATATGTATTATTAAAATTTTTAAATGCTACGAGCCAAACAGAGAATCGTGATTTTAGTATTCGGTATTTGTAATAATTTTTTACAGCATGCCTCTAAGGTATTCCCTGTAGTGAGGATATCATCTAGCAGTAAGAAGTGATTGTATTCGTCGTCTTTAAAGTTTAGGTCTAGATCAAAAACTTCTTTTGTTTGACTTTTTCTCTGAAAACGTGATTTAGTTGTCTGAGAAGAGGTTTGAAGCGTTTTGATTAGAAGTTGATTATTTATTTTGATGTGAAAGTGATTACTTAGTGCTTTCGCGAAGCCGTCTACTTGATTATATCCTCTTTTCTTTTGTTTCTTTTTATGCATGGGGACAGGTATGATAGAAGTGATCTCCTTTAGACGCGTTGTTTTGGCTAATTGATGTGCATAGATAGTACCTAAGAAATAACTTAGCTCAGGATGATTTCTATATTTGAGATTATGGATGATCTGCTGCACTTTGCCTCCTTTAGAAAAGAAAAGTAAACTAGCAGCAAACTCTATGGGTATCTTACCATAGAACTTAGCCATAGAATCATTTTGATCTATAAGATGTTCTTGTGTATAAGGTATTTCGTTTCTACAAGTAATGCATAGATATTGTTCATTTCTCAGTAATATGGAGTTACAAGCCATACAGTTCTTGGGAAAGAGGAGATTCAGAATATCAGTTATAATCATCAGTTCTAGGTTACTATGTGGGTTATTTAGATGTTATGCTAAAATTAATCAGAACTTTCTCTACGTAATTATTAATAACCAATAGCGTCCTAAATAAATTTAAGGCATAAAATATCCTCCCATTTTAGTAGGTT